>NZ_CAWQUW010000010.1:0-104986 GCF_963898195.1 Vibrio sp. L3-7
AAAAACACGGGACGGATGGCAAGCGTAGAGTCTGGCGAAAGCTTCATATTGCCGTCGATACCAACACTCATGAGATCATTGCCGCCGAGCTAAGTTTATCGACGGTTACAGATGGAGAAGTACTCCCGAACTTACTGAAACAAACACGCCGAAGTATCCTTGAGGTGTCTGGTGATGGCGCTTACGACACGAGAGCGTGTCACGCTGCTATTAAGATTAAGGGGGCCATTGCGCTTATTCCCCCAAGAGAAGGAGCAGCCTTCTGGGAGCGTGGTCACCCTCGAAATATTGCCGTGGGTTGTCAGAAGTTATACGGCTCAAATAAGTATTGGAAAGAGCGGTATGGATACCACAAACGTTCACTCTCAGAAACGGCGATGTATCGAGTTAAACAGTTACTAGGAGGACGATTGAGCTTAATAAATTATAATGAACCGGCGACGGTGTCGCCTGAGCGGCCTACGGCCGAAAACAAAGAGACTCAACCTACTAGGGTGCTTTACATGAATCGTTTACCCTATAGGTCATGCACCCGAATAAGCTCATCAAACAACTCTTCAATACCAACGATACTTGGCTGAACTACCTCAATAAGTACCGAGAAACCCTCCGAACCGTCGTCATTGAAAACGTCACCAAGATGCTCGCTTGCAGTACCGCTACTTTTGGCTCTAAAGAGTATCGATGCAGTCATGCTGACTGCACCCATCACAAATACATTCACCAGACGTGTAAATCTCGCTTTTGCAGCAGTTGTGGCATAAAAGCCACAGAGCGGTGGATACGAAAGCAACAACATGTCTTTCCTGAGTGTGAGTATCAATACAACACGTAACGTTGACGCTTCTCACACGCTATGGTCTATCTTTCGTATTCTCAATGAGACGTTCTGCTGTGTAGCCAATATCTTTTAGAATGGTAGTACAACAATTCTCTTAGGTTAATCTGGTTGACGCTCCATAGGGTAGGCAAAAAGTAATTGATTGCTGATATAGGCGTATTTATATGCTCTCAGCAGAAACCTTGATTGATACTCACTGTAGTGATATCTGGAGGCGTTTTTTAACGGTTACTCGCCTTTCGATTGGTCTCACAACTTTTTTAAGATTATTTGATTATTAAAAGTGGTTTAATAATAGTTAAATAGCTTCTAATTTGAAAAAATCCGTTATAAAGAGTTAGTAATATAGTTAATCAGTTAAAAGGTTACGTTTCCCTAAGACCTTGTATAACGGGGCTTTCCGAGTCATTTCGTGTTCAGAACCTCGATGTATTGTGTTCTAAACCACGATGGTGCGTGTTTAGTGGCGTGTTTACAACCACGATGCTGCGTGTTCACAACCACGTTCTTACTGTGTTTCAAACCACGAGTCAATTAACGACTTACGCACCTATTGTTAACAGGTTATGCACAGCTTATTCTGTGGTCAAAACCCCGAACACCAACAATAAAAACAAAACTTAAAAATATACGGTATGTTATTAGTCACTTTTTATTTTTCATAAGTGTTAAAGCGTATGTTTTCTAAATTATGTGTTTAAAACCTCGAAGTTTTTGTTCAAAATAGCATCTGTTTTTGGAGTGTGTGGTTAAAACCCCGAGTTTTAAGTGTTTTTAAATCTTTTATATTCTTCTTTTATACTTCCTTCTTTGTCTTTATAAACAATTATTTTTTCAACTGTTTTTGTTTCTTTTGCTGTTGAATAGGTCACGACATAATCAGGAATGGACTGTTTCTTATCAATCTCTTTTATTTTTCGCCTAAATTCTCGTAATGGAGATTTAACCCCGAATTTATTATAGAGATTTTCTAACCCTATCTCCCATTTCGATTGATTTCCACAATGTTTCCTGCAGAGTTCGTACAATCGTCTATCGTATGGTGATCTTAAAGAAAAATATTGGGGCGCATAAGTTAAGATCTGATTGTTACTTACGGCATCAAACAAAATAGAAGGTAAGATAAGCTCTACATATTTCATTCGACCTGTTTTTTCGTCAGTGATTAAGTCGTAGTCACTAACGAAGCTAAAACCTTTATCCCTCTTTAAACCATTATTATGTGTAGTGGTATAAACGGTTGTGCCTGCTAAACGCTTTAAACTTTCTAGTACCGCTTTATAGGATTTACCGTCAGTACTTTTATTCGTACTTTTTAGAAAATCATACAGTGTAATATGTATCTTTTGACCGACTGCTTGCCCTCTATTTTGTGCCTCTGCTATTTGACCGAAGCAATACAACAATAAATCTTTATCGTGTATCGTTGCCCTACCCTTATCATTTGGTACTATCTCAATTGATGCACCTGTCTTTTTATTATGATAATGATATGTATCAGTATCGACTTTAGAACTAATGCTAAACAAAGGAAACTCCATAGAATGCGTTTCCCCTTTTGGAGACGCATCAATGATATTGGCGACAAATAGTTCTAATTGTTCTGTTGGTATCAAATCTTTAGCCATATCTAAACCTTTTTCAACAATCGTTGAATAATAGCTGTTCTAATCACCGAACTTCGATCTGTCTTGACGTCTTCTTGGGCTTCTACTTCTTTAACTACTTTCTTCACTATATCGAAGGTTTTGACAGTAAGACTCAGATTGATCGTTTTTGTTGTTCCAGGTTCAATGAACTCTTCAGCAATTAAATTATGAAAATCGTCCTTTTCAAACAATTCGGCTAACACATCTTCAAACCAATAAAGACGTTGTTTTTTATTGTAACCAGAAGCAAGAAGGTTAGTTTCAATCTTCTCTACCATCTTTGATGGTATTCTTACGGCTATACGCTTGACTGGTTGTAGAGATGCCTTGTTTGTTTTAATCATTTATAACTGCCCTACTTTTTCTCATCTTTCAAAAAAGTAACTAATAAATTGAATGCTTCATTCAGGTCTTTAGATTTATTTAGATCTAAACTTTCTAACACTTTTTCTGCTTTAAACTCTTTAGTGGCTGCTTCAATAATTCTCTTCATGACATCCACATCAGCTTCTTTACTAATTTTAATGACAGGTTTGTGGGCCGTTAAAGACTGTTTAGTTGGTCTGCCTTCAAGTTTTGCTTTCAGGTCTTCTGGTTCTAATTGTGCTAATGCTGCACATTTTTGAAGACTGGTAATTTTACCTTCCTCAATAGCTTTTATTAAAATATCTGTCTTGTGTTTGACTTTATATTTAATGATCGCTAGATATCTTTGGGCGTCTGCTGTCGATAAGCCGGAGACTGTTCCTAATTTCCTAACGGATATTTTTTCTATTCCGTGCGTTCCGTGGATCAACTTTTCAAGTCTCATCGTTTTTTCAAAGATGGTCATATCTTCACGGTGAACGTTTTCTTCCCATTGCAGAACATCTATTTCGTTTTTAGTTAGACGTTCCTCATTAATTCTTGAAGAAATATATTGTTCACCCAACATAATGTGAGTGAGTAAACGCCTTTCGCCAGAGATTAAGTGAAATACACTGTCCTCTTGCCAAACAACGATTGGGTGTAAGAGTCGAGTAGGGGATTTAAGAACTGCGCAGAACTCAATAATTGACGTTAAATCACCAATTTGTTTTTCTTTAAGTCCAAAGTCCTTTACTACTTTTTCAACGTATTCTTCTATCCAGCCATTATCTTCTTCCTTTTCTAATGACTGATTAATCGGATATTTTACTTGTATTTTCGAAACAAGAACCGTGTCAATCGCTAATTTTCTCGGGTTATCTTGGTCAGTTTTTATATGGGAGATTGGAAGGTTTTTAACTAAGATGCTTTTGCTCTTACTGTCGAGTTGTGAAGCCGTAGCATTTGTCCATTTTTCACTGCTACTTACGTCACCATCAGCTTCAACTTTACCAGTCCCTGCTCTACTTTTATTTGAACCAAACTTTTTAACCACATTAAATCCTTACTGTCTCCGATGGAGACACCTATAAGTTGTTTTTGTTTACTGTCTCCGATGGAGACACTTACTTTTGTTTGAGACGATTATCAATCTCTACAGAACCAAATATTTCACATAAGATGTGTTTACATAAACTTTCACTATGCTTTAAAGCTGTGTGATGTTTACTAATTTGAAATATTGATTTAGGAGAGATGCCTTTTAAGTCTCGCTCAGGGTAGGCGATTGAATAAGGTAGGTAGATATCGTCGGGGAGCATAATAGAACCTAAGCTTTCGTGAAGCATGTCTAAAGTGCCCTTGTGAAGTTTGGTGTTAATTTTAACCTTGTTTGGAACTAAACCAACCAAATTCAACTGATTTTCATCGTCTCTTGCAAAGTTATCGGATTGGATAACTTGTATCATTGCATTAATACCCTGCATTGATTTTTCTTCTGGCTCGAAGGGGATAACAGCGTGAGTTGCGCAACGAATAGCCGATCTGAAAACTGGATTTCTTGACGGCCCTGTATCTAAAACAACCAAATCATAATCTTCACCGACATACTCGTTAAACAAGACCTCTTTAAGACGATTTATGACTTTTTTTTCTATTTGCCCACTTTCATTAGAAAACTCAGTGTTGATTTTTTCAAGAAGAGCAGGGTGTCCCAGTAGACAATCTACTTTTCCAGTAAAACCGTTTTTAGGATTTACAAAGGTCTCGTAAGGTAATACTTCTTTACCGTAAAACGTATCTGCGATTGTTGAACGCTCTTCTATATCTTCACAATCGGGGTCATCTGCGCTCCAATCTGGGTGGATAGGGGGAAGCTGACCACCGGTAGATTGAGAAGAGCTTTCCATTCCTACCCAATAATCCGAACTGTTGCACTGCATATCAAGATCAACGACTAGAACATTCATATGCGTTTTTATAGATGCATATTCAGCAACAATAGAAGAAACTGCCGTTTTACCAACGCCGCCTTTTTGCTGAAAAACACCTAATATCAAGGGTTTCTTTGAACTCATTTCTTTACTCCGATGGGATAAGATATTTAAATAGTATACGTATGTTATTTTGTTTTTTCAACCTTAGATAGAGATAACTTAGACTGTCTCCATCGGAGACAGTCTAAGTCTAGGCTTTCGTGGATTTATGATGCAAAAGGATTAGTTTTCTCTTTAGAAACAGGGGGTAACTGTGTCGACGCCCCTCCTTTTACCCTTTCTGGATAGGGCTTTTCCCTTGGGAAAACCCTTCCCTTGACCCCTTTCCCCTTTGGCGCAGCCTACCCTTTGAAACAAAATACTAGCCTTTTGAACCACAGCGCTCGGGCGCAGGACATTAGGGGATTGCTTCAATGTCTATCGGTGGACAATGGTTTGAGTCTTATTGGATATAGGTAATAGTAGTCAGGTTGCTTCAGACGCTTGCTTGGTGGAATTGAGTCAAAAAAAGAAGGGAGAGCAACGATGCTCTCCCTTTCTTGTTTACGATGATAGGTCAATCATCTCATGTTGGCAGTGCTGACATTGTAATATCGTGACAGGCTGCTCTTGGCTATAGCGGTTATCTGCTCCAAACTCACCACGATCTAAGAACGGCGGCTCTTCGTTAGTTGGAACATCCAGGGGCTGTAATGCGCCCTGCTCTCCACAGTTGATGCAATATCATGGTTTGCTCCAAAGTTTAAAGCCGAGTGTATACGCCGGTCATGCGTTCAAAGGTCGCTTCCAGTTGGTCGCAGTACACCATCGATTCACATTGAACTTCACTGGCATCACCTCGACGTGCGTTGGCCTTTAAAGCGGTCACGGTATACGTGTCGTTGGCCTCCAACTCAATACGCATTTTATTGATGCCTTGCTTGGCTAATCTCGCCGGTAAGGCAAACAATAACCCTCGCTCGATGGCCACAAACTGTTTGGCGCCGGTCATCATGCTGAATCGACGTCCTCCCAGTTGCATGAGAATGGTGTTGGCCACCTGCAGGCGTTGCTCTTTAGAGTTGCTCATGCTTTTTCTCCCGTTTGTGTCTGGGAGAGTAGACAAAGCGCAAAGACCTCTGGGTCGCCGTAAAGCTCAGGGTGCAAATACACATCCATGATGCGGCCTTCGTTGTCCATCACCATCAAGGCCCATAGCGTATTGTGCTCATCACAATAGTAGTGAAACTCACGGTACGGCTCTGGGTGGGTGCTCGGTGACACAAACAGTCCACCTGACGTTCTTCGCTCAATCAACGTGATAAGCTGAGATTGCCAGGAGAAGGCTGGACGGTGCACACGTTGTAAGTGAGCCACTTGCGCCAGCATCGAGTGCGATAAGGTGAGGTGGGCCTTTAACGCGTCGCACGGCGGCAAGGTGGTCAGCTGCATGGACAAGGCTTGATAGACGGCGGCCGAATCAACTTGACCGTCATTATCAAAATGCAAGTCGGTTTGATTGGCCATGTTGTCGTCGAGCCAAGCCATCAGCTCAGTCAGTACATGATTCATATTGTTCATAGGTTGCTCCCGTTAAAATAAAAAAGGGAGCGTACCGGGAGGCAAGCTCCCGGTTAGGGTTGAATTATTGTCGGATCTCACGCATCGCCTGGGCGATGTGTTGCAAGGCCTTGTCAGCGCATTGCTCCAACGCTTGTCGGGTGGGATTGGGCTCTCGCTCAAGTAACCGTTTCAGTTGATTGGGAAACGCCTCCCCGTAGAAGAGGTATAATTTATCGGGCGCATCTATCTCAAACTGCGTCAGATATTGCTCGACCACAGGAATGACTGTTTCCAGTACGAGAGTGAAAAATTCCAAGTCCCCACCGTTTGAGACCTGCTCAAACAATAAGTGGTTGTCGTCGCCATACGGAAAGCCTTCTTTGAAATACGCAAAGGCTAAGGCATGGTTGGTTGATATGGGTTGCGTCATCATTGTGTCCTTAAAGGTCGATGGACACCCAAGCCCCAATGGGCATCAGGTGCCCATTGGGGTAAGTTAAGACGTTAACGTCTTAACGCGTCGTTTGCTTGAGTAAGGATTTGGCTAACGCCACTTCCACACTGTCGCCATCACTGTTGAGAACATCCAATCCATTGTCCGGCATGTCGCCAGAGGTAGATTGGGTGACCGCTATCTTCTTGGCCATCAATTCAAGACACGCCATTTGCGCGCTGTCTTGGTAGCCTAAAAAGCTCACGTCCACGTCCTCTCGTTGACCGATACGCCAGCTGCGTCTGGCCGCTTGCATCAGCGTGTAGACGTTATAGCCGGTGTTGGTAAACACAATCGAAGGGAACTCCAACAAGTCCAATCCGGTCTTGACCAGCTCTGGGTTGGTGATGAGTACATCAATGCCTCTGTCCACCTGCTCCAGTATCCAATCTTCTCGGTCTTCGGTTTTTACGCTTGAACGCAGCACGGCGCATTTTAAGCCTTGGTCACTCAGCAGTGACTTGAGCCTCGATGCGGTGTCGCGTTTGCCGGTGTAAACGGTGTACACCAAGGTCCGTCGGCCTTTGCGTTTGTTCGCATTGACCATCTCAATGAGCTGTTGCTCTTTGGGGGTTGGTGTCTGCTCATCAAACAAAGCCGGAATATAAGCCAGGGTTTCTTGAGAGCGAGGGTGAGTCACCCTCTCTTCTCGAAACGCGCAATCGGGCCACGCCAGCAGCGCGCTCATGACCACGCCTAATAGGGTTTGGTCTCCAGCGGCCAACGCTTGACGAAGCCTCGCGGTTAAGCGTTGTTCCATGTCGGCGTAATGCATCTGCATCTCATCCTCCATAGCCACTTCAATGAAGTGCTCCTGGTAGTCTGGCAAAATGCCGTCACCCATATCAGCCAGTTTGACGAACACCGTGTAAGGTAAGACGAATTTGGCGACCCCCATCGGCCCAAAACCGGGCGCGCGGGTTTGACTCACTTTGACGTTTTTACCTTTCGCGGTTTTGTGGTTCACATCGTGGGTCACTTTCATGGTTTCCTTGATGATGCCGTGCTCTTGCGAAAACGAGAGGGCGGCGCTGCCGAGTTTTCCTCGGTGGTAACGATAGCCTTCTTCCATCATCACCGATGGCATGGTGCGCCACAGCAGATAAAAAAGGTCTTCCGCGTAGCCGCCCATGAGCGTCCCCGTCAGCAGTAAGCACTGTTTCACACAGCCTGCGAGTACCTGCATGGCTTGGCCTTGGGCCGCCCCTGCGTTCTTATATTCGTGCGCCTCATCGATGATGAGCCAGTCAAAGAACCCCTTCGGGAAGTAGCGTTTGATGAACTCACTCGCCTGGTAGTCGCCTTGACCAAACGCAAATTGCGTTTTGGCCAACTTGCGCTCAATGCGTTCAGATTGTCGGTCGTTAAACACAAACTCCCCGTCTTCATCGAGCAAGTTAACCAGCTCGTAGATGTTGTCCGTCAGCGCTTTCGCCAGCACGCGCTCACCCACGCCATCCAATAACTTCCCTGCGGTGACTTTACCGATGGTCGGTAAGGTCAGCAGGGCGCGTGAAATGGTCTTGCTCAGGTTGTCGTGTTGGCGTTGACGTTTGAGCGTCCACAGCGGTGCATGGCACGCTTTGCAGCTCTGTTGCACATCCACCGAAAAATGCGTCGGAGCGATAAGCTCGCCCTCTTCATCTCTGGCTAATGCGCCGCAGTCCGAGCAGCGAACAAAGTCCAGCTGGGCGGTTTGCGCCTGCAGACCGTCATGGCCTAACGTACGTTTGAGCGTCTTGGTTTGATAGGCGCTCTCCCAGTGATACCCCATGCGCATCCGAACTCGGCCCAGTATCACGTACTCAGGCCCATCATGAGGCGCGGCTTGTCTCAGCTTGAGCAAAGAGCGCAACGTATCAGGGCCATTGAGCACCCACACCTTGGCGTTGTGAACAGTGTCGAGAATTTCTCGGCGCCATTTGTACACCAGGTGCGGCGGAGCTAACAGCAAAAAGCGCTTGGCTTTACCTTCATCGTAGGCAATCGCCGTGGTGGCGATACCCATGATGGTTTTGCCCGTGCCCATTTCGCCGTTGAGAATGCCCGCCGGGGCACGCTCATCGAGCAGTAGGGTACTGATGGCCTGAATCGCTTCGGCTTGCGCCTCAAACGGCACCCGCTTAAGCGATTGCATTACCGCAGCGCGCTTTTCACACGCTGACTGATACCGAGCTGGGTGCGCCGCTTCGATGTTGGCCAGTAGGCCGTCACCGAATTGGTCGATGAAGTCATGCAGAGACAACACGTTGTCTTGCGCGTTTTGTTGAGTGGTGTCTGTCGAGTCGCTCATAACATAGCTCCTTGCGGTACGGTTAACACGCCTTGCTGCAGCGCTTCACTGACTAAGGGCTCCATCACGTCAATCTGCAAGTCCAAGTGATACGCAAATACCCCATAGGAGGGCAGCTCGTGAATCATGGATTGCAGTCTTGGTTGCAGGGCCGGTTGCCAATGCTCTAACAGCGGCAAATGACACAGCTGCTTGAGCGTTGGCCACAACGTGGCGTGAGACAGTGGGGTTTGACTCATCACCGTCATACTTTGACCGCTAGGTTTCAGTAACGACGGGTGAATCAGCCAGGTGTGCACCCATTCGCCCACAGGCGTGTGTTTGGGTAACCGCGTGGTGCGTTTGGTGAGTGACTTCGCCTGAGCAAAGTCGAGCACCAGATTGCCTTCCGGTAATTTGACGGTCATGACGCGTATTCCGCCTTCGCTCATCGGTAGCGTGAGCGCGGCGAAAAAGTGTTGCATGGCGCCATCGCGTCCCCATACGGAGAGAAATTGCACTTGGTTGTCAGTGGTGGTGACCACCGCATCGAGATAAAGCCCGTTATCGAGCGAAATCAGTGAAGTCTTCATGGTTAGGTTCCTTATAAAAAATAAGGCGCCTTCCCGTCAGGAAAAGCGCCTGACGGGCAGTGAAGTTATTGTATGACCACGATGCGACCAAAGCGCTCACCCGGGGTGAGGTCAATTGCTCGAATGAGCGGTTGAAATTGGTCTATCACGGTGGTGATGGTTTGACTTTCATCAACCGTCGTCACGGTGCGCTGCACTTTTTGAGTGCCGCCTTTGACCAGCAGGGTCTGAGAGCCATCGTTGCTGTGCACCTTGCCGGCAATTTGTCCCGCCGCGAGCGACAACGACAAATGCCAAGGTGACAGTTTTCTTAACGGCCGAGGCACTTGATGGTGCCTCGCGAGGTTAAATTGGGTGTCAAAGGTCGGCCAAAGCCCCCCATGCGCCCCAAACGCTTGCTCCAGTTGCCCGGTGTCTGGCCGTATCATTTCAAACCGAAACGACGCGTCATTGACCGGGGTTATCTCAAACGGTTGAGCGGGGTAAGGCTGTATCACCTTACCTTCGCCAGCGTTTATCAACAGGGTCGCCGTTTGTGTGCGCTCCGTTTGATGCTCTGGCCCTCTCATGTCCGCTTTGCGCCCTAAGATGACCACTTGTTTAAAGCGGCCCGTAGAGGCGGCAAACACCTCGACCTGTCGTAGCCGCATCGCAAGATAACGACTAAACGCAGGCGAGAGAGAGGGATAGGGCACCACCAACGCCAATACGCCGTCGCGCTTTAGCGTGGGGAGCAGGCGTTGAGTGAACTGCACTTCCAGTCTGGCCATGTCACGATGCTGCTTGTCCACCTGGTCGGTGACCACCGCGCCATACGGCGGGTTTAAAAACAGCAACGTTTGACTGCCTGAGCCGATTTGTGTGTCAAACGCATTGCTGCGCAGCACCGAATCGAGGCATTGACTGGCAGTGACGGCTCGCGCTTCATCCAGCTCCACCCCATAGGTGTGAAGCGCGCTCTGCTCATGGTGGTCGATGTGACTCGCCAACTGAGCCAGCGCCTTGCCTTCCCCGCAACACGGGTCGAGCAAGCGCTGAGTGCCCGCCTTGAACCGAAGCCGCTTGGCTATCTGGGTTAAGGTCGCCTCATCGGTCGGGTAATACCCGTCCTTGAGGTAGTTGTGCGCCACGCGCGGGTGCATTACGGCCATTAGCTTGCCTCCTCATCAAGACGAAGGCGCATCCAATGCTGCGCTTTGGGCTCAAACTTCCACACGCGCTCATCATTGATGCGACGCTTGAGGTAAGCCAGTTGTTTGCCCATCACTTCTCGCCCCACTTCTGGGGTGAGCTTGACGATGTCACCAATGTGACTTGGTAATGGCCACAGTGGCCCAAACAAGCTGACTAAGTCCTCTTGACTTTCGTGAGGCGACGCCAACGCCAACGCCTGACTGGCCACGTCTCGCTGCTCGGTCAGTTGCTGCTGCGCCTTGCGCTCTTTGGCTAACGGATCTTCTTCCATTGGCTCGTCTCGTGGCAGCGCCTCTTCTTTGTAATCACTGAGCCAAATGCCGTTAAGCTCGGCGCGCGTTTCAATCACAAATCGGTTGCTGGTTTGATAGCTGCCTGGATAAATACGTTGTAACCCAAAGGTGCCTTGATAGGTGCCTTCGCTGTATTCATCTAAGACCGCGTCTCGAACGGAGAATTGACCAATGTCGGTATCGAGCATGGCGACGTTAAAGTCGCCATAACGCCCGCTAACGGTTTTGATGGTGAGTGTGCCGGGTACTTGGACCATGTTGGCCTCCTGAGTTAAAAGTCAAAAGGCCTCCCACCGGAAGACCTCTCCGGTTAGGGAATTGTAAAAGTTAAAGCCAGCCACGCTCAGCAAATGAGGTGACGGTTTCACCGACCACAAAGTGGTCGAGGATGCGCACGTCAATCAGTGCCAGTGCATCCGACAATTGCCGTGTGATGCGCCGGTCCGCCTGACTGGGCTCGTTGCATAGGCTAGGGTGGTTATGACATAAAATGACCGAGGTGGCATTCCAAAGTAGGGCGCGTTTCACGACCTCTCTTGGGTAGACACTGGCCGAGTTAACGGTGCCATAAAACAATATCTCAAACTCAATCAACTGATGTTGGGTATTAAGAAAGAGCACACCAAAGACTTCTCTGTCCATTCCCTGCAGTAAACCACTGAGGGTCCGTTTCGTTTGTTCTGGTGTGGTTAAGGTGGCCCCGCGAGATAAACGGTCGATGGCGATGGCTTTTGCCATATCCAGCAGTTCATCGGGACTCACCGGCTCGGTGAGTTGGTAGTATTCGCCAGGGGCGTCTTGCAGCTCTTGCAATTTGCCTTGGCCATAGGAGGATTGGTATCGCATACAGGTGCTCCTAATAAAAAGGAGCACCCATGAAGGGAAGCCCCCTCATGGGTAAAGGTGGTGCAAAGCACCACCGTATTGACGGTCAATGATTATGCGTCGTGCACCTCGTCCTCTTTGGTCGTGATGATGAGCATAGGTTGATCGTGTCGGTCTCGCTCAATGCTCGCAATTAAGTCGAGTGAGCGGTTGACGTACATATTATCGAGGCTGGGTGGTTGGCACACCGTAAAGGGCACCTGCGACTGAGCCGGTACTTTACGGGCGGCTCGCCGCGCCAGTTTCAGCAATTGAAGGGTAAGCTTCTCTTTGCTGCACTCAATGATAACGTCCGGCACATCAACCGCTTGAAAGTACGCTTGTTGACTGATGCCTGTGTACGGGAAGTAAAAGCCCGCGTCCTTGGCTGTTGCTGTAATATCAATAAAGCCCGATGGATCGAGGGCGTCATTAAGTACATAGTGACCAAATAGCGGTGGGGTAGTTTGACTCATAATCGCTCCTAATAAAAAAGGAGCGACCCCTTTAGGAGAAAGCTCCTAAAAAGGTGAGGTGATTCGGCAAGATAGCTTGAGTGTTAACGTCTTTGGCGTGCGAACTTCATACGAAGGATCGGCGCCGCGTTGCGTTGAAGCAGTGTCCAATGCGCAGCAAAAAACGTCATGGGTGCATGACTTTTCCAAACCAGCCAAAAGACCAGTAGAAAGATGCCCCAAAAAACGAAGTTATCGAGTAGGGTTGTGTAGTCCATGTGTTTCTCCTGTTGTAAAACAAGGAAACACTTGCCCAAAGGAAAGGTTTCCTATGGGTGGTGAGGGGTAGCTGATGGATTATCAGTATGCTTTCACTTCTTTAAAAAGAAGCCGCGACACGTTTCAGAGAGCCATTTAAGGGCGGTTAAACCCGTGTGCTTAATACTGGTGCGTCAGTATTCAACGTTTGAAGTATTTAGGTTAAAAGAGGGTATGATGCGTGTCAACCACTTTGTTTTGGTGAGGGCGGTGGTGGTATTGTAAGGGCTTGCACGACTTTTCTAAGTAGGAATATAACGTGGGAATGGATAACCGTTTTATGAATGCACTAGAACTTGATATTGTTAAGACTCTTAATAGTCTTTTAGGTGTATCTTCAGAGCAAGATACAAGGGTTTATGATTTAGCTGAAGCGGTAGTGATACAGTTAGTCAATGAACACTTTATTTCTCAGGAAGCATTCTGTGGTGAACAGTGCCGAATCTGCCAGCTAAATGACGAATTAATTGATTTCCTTGAACCTAGACGGTTAGATAGAGTAACTGTTGAGCGTTGTAATTATGACGCACGCTTGATTGAGTAACCCATCAGGAGTGAAGTACATTAAGAGCTGAACACAAAATTACATTTAGTGTTGGTGTTCAGCCTGGCAAACATGCAATCAATTACTTGCCAGGTAAGCGTTGTATCCAGTTTACTATCTTATCCCACGTATTTTTGTCATGAGTTCCCGTAAGCACAGTTCTATTGTAAAAAGCATCTTGATAACAGCGATCTTCGGTGACCACTCCAATCGTCGGATAGTGTCTGAAGTGACTGAGTAGGTGGTGAACTTTTCTTAATCTTTCATCGTGAGAGTAGCATCGATTTATTATAAAAGATAAAGAGATCTTCTTCCTACTTAACACCTTTGAGTCAAGTAACGATTTTATAAATGGCAAACTGGCATGAAGATCTATTGGTGAGGGAGCCATTGGAATGATGACACCATCCATAAAATGAATATACCTCGCCATTTCCCCTTGTGTGAAGTTAGACGGAGAATCAACGATCACAAAGTCTGTGTCTTTCGGTACTCGGATTTTCAAAGTGAGTTCAGACAAGCTATAAAAAGAGGGGGTGTATGCGCTTACAAATCCTGGAATTATGTTTATTGCCCAATCGTGGCTCGACTTTTGTTTGTCAAAA
This sequence comes from Vibrio sp. L3-7, assembly GCF_963898195.1. Taxonomy (NCBI): domain Bacteria; kingdom Pseudomonadati; phylum Pseudomonadota; class Gammaproteobacteria; order Vibrionales; family Vibrionaceae; genus Vibrio; species Vibrio sp. L3-7. The sequence continues at coordinate 14,006 of NZ_CAWQUW010000010.1, forward strand.
TCGATAAGGGCGACTTTATAACCTTGATTTAAAAGCTGGCTGATTATGCCGATGACAACCGTTGATTTTCCAACCCCTCCTTTTGAGTTCATTATGAGCACCTTTTTGGCTTTTGTGTTTGCTAAGCTAATGGTGTTTTTTCTTAATTGTAAGGGCACTAGAATCCGTCTTATTGGAAGAGAAGGAAATATACTTGAATTTTAACTGTAGATGAAAATACCTCCCCACGGGAGGTATAATGGCAGAATTATTTAGTGTAAGACTGTGCTATGTTGTCGATTCGCTCGTTTGCGCGAGCCGCTTCTTCTTGAGCGACTTCTGCGGTGCTTTTAGCTCGCTGAGCTTCAGAGGTTAGTGTTGCTTTCTCGTCCTTCAGGGCTTGTACATCTTGGTTTAGCTGGCTTACTTGATCGTTTAGAGCGTTCATCTTGGTCATGGTTTCTTCATCTGGGCCCGAAGAACAACCAGCAAGTAGAAATACAGAAGAGGCAACTGCTGCTATTAACATTTTGTTCATATATAAATCCTTGAATATAAGTCAGTATCAAAACCGATGTTAAGATCATCGGTGAAGTCAATTGTACTTGAAACTCAATCGATTAGCAGAATGAAACGTTAAAAATAACAATGAATTAACGTAACTTATGTCTGCACCAAGGAGACGTAAGTTGGACTTGTGTTTACACATCAACTTAAAGTTATAAACTAAAACGTTTAGGAACAAAAATTCGCTTCATAAAACCGGACATTAACAATCTATGGAGTACTTCAGTATTGTCAAGATATTATGTGTCACTTAGCTTATGACTCAATATCACGAAAGATACTCTCTATTATGGGTGTCAATTTACCTAAATTGGCTTCAATTTAGTCTTCTGCGTCTTTTTTAATGAAACTGATCCCCCGAAGATTGGCATGATGAACCAAGGTTTGTGCTGACATTTTGTACTTTTTAGCGACTTCTTTTTTAAATCGAAACTGACCAGATGCGTAATCTACTAGAGCTTGCTCTAGACGGCTCAATGGTACGCGATACTGTTGATTGACAATATTCTCTTCATTGTGTTTTGTACGTCGCCCTATTCGCTTATCTTGATTCCAGCGGGCTAAGTCTTGCAATGAGACTAGATTACATTTATTGGGAATGGAGCTGCCTTTATTTTTGGTCATTATGAGTCAATTATAGATACAGAACTCTTTACATGGTGTCAAATCAACCGATTTCAATTGAGCGTATTTGCTCCATCCTGGGGCTCTCAAGTCAAAGTCTCAGGCATTCGCAAAAGGGGCACAGAGGGTTGATGGCAATTGAATTTTAGTAGGTCTGGAATTGTCCGATTTTTTCAGTTACATTTTGAATGCGCATCGTATTATTTAAGCCTTAGTACTCAATGATGCGTTCGCGTCTTAGTTTGTTCTTATGCAAGCTAAGGCGCGCCTACTTTACGAACCATCTCCCGCCCATACGTGACGCTTGTTTACACATTGGCCACTCTTCAATGCCAAAGGAAATTGTACAAAATCTGAAAATGAGTCTGTGACTTTCCTAAATTAGCAATTAATGAATAATACTGGTATGGCAAGGTAAAAAAAGCCCACTGTCAGACTGGATGAGAGTGGGCAAAGTAGGTATTACAATATTTCAAGCGAAGTATGTGCGCATGATTATATGAAACTAGGTGATTATTGGCAACTAACAATTCTCAATAAATGGACAATTATCAGTTAGAGTAAAAACCCGAGTAAATATGTTAACTCGGGCTTTATTTTTCCACCAACAAATGCTGTGATTTTATAGGCTGTTTTTTTGCATAAAAATTATATGGGATTGTACTTTAATCTTCTTTTTGTAAAACAAACTCTCTTAGAAGCTTATCCAGTTCGATGTTCACCTTAGGTGGTGGTAACGTTTTATCTAACTTTGCTTCCAAGTAAGCCTTTGCCTTGGCTTTATCGACACTGGCTTTCAGCGTGTCAAAGCGCCCAAAATTATTGAGGTTTGCCGCTGTAACTTGACCAGTTTTCAATGATTTTAGCAGTTGCTCATCTAGCCCCAACGCATCGACAATAATTAGCAAAGCTTCATTTTCTTCTTCTACTTGCGCCCTAGTAATGTAGTCCTGCAACGTTTTACCGGATTCGATAATCAAGTTACCTGCTTGTACATCAATAAGCAGTTTATGGGCTTGCTTTTGCTCATCTTGACTTAAACTCGCAAAAGATTTGTGTAGCTCATCTCGCGTTTGTTGCATCTGCTCAGGCGTAACATTGGGTTGACTAAGCTGTTTTAGAAACTTAGAAAACTGCGCATTCATATAGTTATGATCAATTCGCCCCGTGTTTTGCTCTGTCAAATAACCCAAAATGGCGTAAGGTACGGCGGGCTCATTACCCCCACCGTCACCACCAGATGATAGCTCTTTATAGCGCTGCAATAGGGTTTGATGCTGCGATTCGGTAAAGGCCACATCTACCGCACTGCCCGTATCCTCAAACTGATAGCTGCTTTCCTGCCAGTCGAATCCTTGCACTTTGGCCGCTTCTAAATACTTATTGAACTCATTGAATAAGCTCGCAAACTTAGCTTGAACAGCCTCGTCTTTCGGCAGCTGCCCAAAGTACGTAATTTGCTCATTGTTAAACAGCACTTCAATGTCTGCGAACACCTCGTTGAGGTGATTAAGATTATCTTCCAGCTTATCGACGAAGACACCAAAAGGACGATCCCCAGAGTAAAGCTTGAGCGCTTTATTGATGTTCTGCTCCATGGTATGTGGTTTACGGTAATAACGGATATTCCCGAAAGGTTTATCCAAACCGAACAGACGGTTAGTGCGTGAAAACGCCTGAATGATATTGGCGTATTCCAGCGTCTTATCCAGATAGAGGGTATTTACCCATTTTGAATCGTACCCCGTCAGCATTTGGTCAACGACAATCAACAGGTGCAATTGTTGATCTGGTTGCTGCTCTGCGTGTTGGTAAGGCTTTTTATGGGCGAGTCGTGCCGCGATATCCTTTTTAAACTGCGCATGGGTTGGCAGGGTATAAGTGGTGTTGTAGGTGTTATTGTAATCTTCAATAATCGCGGTTAAGCCGGCCTCTTTTGCTATCGCGCCGCCTTTATTGTCAATATTCGGGTCAAACAGAGCTGTAACCTTCAAATGAGGGGCTTGTTGCTTAAATAGGCGATAATATTCCAGCGCTTCGGGAATGTTATGGGTGGCAAAAATACCATGAAACTTGTTGGCGCGGCTGAATCGTGTCCAGTTGCCCAGTATGTCATCCATCACTTTTTGCTTATGCTCGATGCGGTCATATTGACTGGCTGGCAGCAATGTCTCAATGCCACGCACGGTTTTGCCGTTAATCTCGGACGTAGCCATGGGCACTCGTGCACTGTCCATGTACTTATCGTAAGCTTTTTCTTTTACTGGATCGCCAAACACTTCCGCATGTGTATTCACTTTGGCCTTTTCGAGGGCAACAGCGCTCCGTAAATCGCTATCTTTGTAGGTCATCACCTTATAGGGATCAAATCCCAGCACGTTGCCGTCACGAATGCCATCGCCAATGCTATAACGGTGTAGTTCATCGCCAAAAATCGTACTGGTCGTGCTGTCTTTCTTTTGGTTTTCTTCCTGAATCGGGGTGCCAGTAAAGCCAAAAAATACCGCATTAGGGAATGTTTTTTTAATGTCAGTTAGCATATCGCCAAAGGTAGAGCGGTGCGCTTCGTCAACAATAAAGGCAATACGCTTTTGGTTAATTTTCTCAATATCGGCGGTTTTTAACTGACCTTCATCCTGAATGTTACTCATTTTTTGGATAGAGGTAACAATGAGGCAATCGCTAGGCTTGGTGCTTTTTAGCTTGGTGATTAATACATGGGTATTTTCCGTGCCCTGAACTTCATCAGTGGCATCGGCAAAACTGCGATACTCTTCCAACGACTGAGTGCCCAGCTCAATACGATCCATCAGAAATACGACTTTATCGGCATCCCCTGAGTTAGCGATAAGCTGCGCGGATTTAAAGCTGGTCATGGTTTTACCAGAGCCTGTGGTGTGCCAGATATAACCACCTTTGTTTTTCACCGACCAGTCAAGGCCACTTATCTTGCTGGAAATGGCGTTAGTGGCATAGTACTGATAGCTGCGCATCACCTTTAATACGCCATCAGCATTGTCGGCCACAGTGTAAAAACCTATTAACTGGTGTGCCATAGGGATAGAAAGCAGATCAGTAATCACTTTATGCCAATGGTTCACCGGCTCGTTAGAAAAATCTGCCCATTGGAAGTAGTAATCGTGATTAAAGCGGCCATCTTTGCCGGGATTGGCAAAATAGAGGCTGTGGTCTGGGGTCATCGCCACAAATACTTGCACCAGTGCAATAATGCCTGCGCTAAAGTGGCCTTCATGAGTGTATTTCTCTATTTGGTTGCACGCTTCGATCACGGGTACACCGGAACGTTTTAGCTCCAGATGGATGACAGGCATGCCGTTAATCAGCAATAGCAGATCGCCTCTGCGGTCATGCTGCACGGCACTTTTGCGGTTAAATCTTGGCTGCTGAACAATTTGATACCGGCTCTTACCCGCCGCGATCTCTTGGCGGTCGTAGATATGCAGGCTGATCTCTTTACCATAATGCAGCGCATCGTCGGGGTTATCTCGCTTTATGGATACGGTTTTACCGTTAATAAAGCCATTGAGTTTTAAAGGCGTTTTAAGCGAGGTTATCTGTTCAACAATCTGCTGCATCTCGCTGCCGGTTAGCGGTGCGTTATTGAGGCGATCAATGCTATTGTTATTTTGAAAGAGAATATCTGCCCAGTTTTGCAGTAAATCCGCTTCAGTGAGGTTTTTTAGAACAGTATCTTCCCAGCCTTTTTTACAAAGTTCGGTAATTACATCCTGTTCGAATAAAGCTTCTTTGGTGTAGGTCACAACCTGTCCTTGCTGACGTTGGCTCGCAATCCGCCGTCTATTTGCAGCGGTTGACGCGAGGGGCTAAATATATATTTTATGCTGGTCTGTTTGTGCGCTTACACCAGATTTGATGTGAGCGCACTGAGATTCAAGCGATTAAACTTAATGGATGAAAAGCATCACACAAACATCTTTGCCAGATACGCCTGTTTCAGGTTTTTCAGCTTCTCTATCTGCTGCTGTTGTAGGTTGATCAAACGGTCAAGGTTTTGGAAATACTCAGCGATTTTGGTTTGTTCGTCAAAACAAGGAAAATCAAAACCTAAATTTTTCACAATTGAACCAGATAAGTTTCCTTGACCACCTTGTAGATATGTGCTGATAATTTCTTGCTTTCTCCATTCTAACCACAATGCTATAAACCAAGATTTATAGCTGCTACTGGGTTTTATAGCTAGTATGGCTTGGTTAATTGCTCCATCTATCTTCGAGATAGCAACCTCTCCACTTGTTGCGCCATACAGTGCATATAAAATACAACCTTTTTCTACCATTTTCGCAGAAGAATTGTTTAGACCTTTCGCTGTAATAAATAGCCCTGTATTTTTACTGCCAATTTCTCCAGACCGAATGAATGGAATTTCGCCACCATAATATTCCCCCACGCCAACTGTTGGAGTACCTCCAGAATAGCTATCCGTAATATCAGCTAACTTTTTATTGTCCCAATCCCCACTAAATCCAGCAAAACGTAGTTCAGGCACCGTCTCCCCTGCTTTAGGGAACATCTTACCCAACATGGCTTTTTTCAGCTGTTGCAGCTTTGTAAGCTTATCTTGGTGTAGCTTGAGCTGCTTGTCGACATCTTGGAAGAAACTGCCGATTTTGGTTTGTTCAATTGGGCTGGGTAGATATATGCTTCTGCTTTTCCAGTCATTAACATCAAACACAAGCTTTTCAATATCTACGCCATAAGAGCTAACAAAAAACAGCTTCCTTATTTCAGGTCTTTTTGAAATCAACCCCAAAAAATCAGCTGTTACTTCGTCATTGTCTTTTGCAACTAAGTATTCATTCGAGACGACTGCGTTATCAAGAATGCTCGGAACAACACCTGTAGCGCCGTGCACCACCTGTCGTTTAGATATTAAGAAGTCTCCTGACTTAATAGTGAAATAGTTTTTTACTAATATTTGCTTTCCTTTGAGCTTAGATCTTGGGACAACACCTTCACACCGACGCTTGACCGTTACTAATTGATATTCTTTTTCATCACACAGCTCAACAGGGCGAGAAGTCTCAGAAAAAACATTACCAATTTTTTTATAGCTCCACTCACCACTAAACCCTTCGAATCGCACAGCAGGTAAGGCCACTTTTCCTTTACTCATGCTGGCCACCTTCCAAGGATTCATCTTGCTCTTGGGGGCATTGCAAAAAGCGCTGTAACACTTTTATGCCCTGCATATCAAACTCATTACCTTGTAACTCACCCATCATCGCCGCCAGCTCTTGCTCCACTTGCTGGGTTTCTTGGACGATGTCGCCATAGGTTTGGGCGTATTTGTCTGCTAATGCTTGCAGTTTATTAGTTAAGCGTTGGATGAGCTGTTGTGGCAACTGTGCTAGTGAATGTACGATGGGTTGCACCCATTTCAGCAATAACAGGTGATCGATTTCTGGTTGGGTTAACTCAGTAATCTTTTGCTTAGTTGCTTCTAGCAGGGCTTCGTCTGCGGCTTTAAGGCTCTTTTTCAGGGTCTTTTCTTCGTTTTGCAGCTTCACTACTGCTAACAGCTTGTTCTCAAAGCTCTCTGCGTCAAACGTTTCGCCTCGTTTTTTATCGGCTTTGATTTGCTTCACTTCTTTGTTTAGCTCGGCATTTACAAAGGCCGTTTTATCTTCATTGACGCAAGCAGACTCTTTATCGTCTTCACTCAAGCCATTAAAGAGTTCTTCTATCTCTGTATTAATGGTTTGCAGACGTTCGCTGATGGTTTGAATGTGTTTTAACTCTTTCTTAAAGTAGGTTTTCTCAACTAACTCAAAAGGAAAGATACGACCAAGCCAGCCTTCTTGTACTTGTACCTCTTTGCCTTTTTGTTTTTTGGTAACCATCTTAGGCTCCACCTTTTTACAGGTGTCCATGCCTTCGGTTTGGATCATCTCTAAATCTGCCCCAAGCTGCTGCCATTTGTCATCCAGCACTTGATAGGCGTCGTATTTGTCAATCAAGGTAATGCCTTGCAAACGGCGGAAGATCTCATCACTGATAATACCGCGCTGTTGTGAACGTTTTACCTGTAACAACTCGGTGATCAAACTTTGCTTTAGGTAGGCTTCAAAATCACCAAACGCCTGTTTATATTGGCCGTTAAACCGTTGGATGTCCTCATGGGCGGTGATGGCGGTTTTCACATCTTCCACGCTCAGTGCGGAGTATTCGCTAGAGGTTGCAGTAAACAAGCTCGCTTTAAGGCTTGGCATTGCCTGCCAATAGGGGCTTAACGCCGCAAGTTCGCTGTTGGGGATACCCCCGAACATGGATGCGTAGATATCCCAGCTTTCAGCCGCATCAGATGAGTCGACATAACGTGGAATGTTCAGGTTGTAACCGTTCTCTCGGATCGTTTGTCGGTTGACCAGTGCAGAAAATTTAGGCTGAGATTGGCGGCTAACCACGGTATCTACAATGCGCTTGATGTCGCAGGCACGTAGCTTGTTGTTTTTGCCTTCTTTAACGAAGCCTTTTGAGGCATCAATGATGAGTACGTCGTCGTTGTTTCGGGTTTGCTTGAGCACCAAAACAATAGTGGGAATACCCGTACCAAAGAAAACATTGGCAGGCAGACCGATAATGGCGTCAATGTGGTTCTTTTCTATTAGGTTTTCACGAATTTTACCTTCATCCCCCCCACGGAAAAGCACACCATGAGGCAAGACAATGGTCATGATGCCATCGGGTTTTAGGTGGTATAGGTCATGCAGCAAGAAGGCGTAATCCGCTTTGGTTTTTGGCGCAAGGCCAAATGGCGAATAACGCGGATCTTTATCTTTAAACTCCGGGTCCCACTTTTGTGAATAAGGCGGGTTTGAAACGACGGCATCGACCCGTAGTGGCTCGTGGGTTTTATTGGTATCAATTGGCCAGTCATCTTCTAGCGTATCTGCATTGCGGGTGATGATGTCGTTAGGCAAAATCCCACGCATAAATAGGTTCATACGGGTTAAGTTGTAGGTGTTTTTCTTGAGCTCTTGGGCAAAATAACGAATGTTATTCTCACCACCTAGACGATTTTCTACCGATTGACCGATGTTGATCAGCAACGAGCCTGAGCCACTGGTTGGATCGTAAATTTGAATTTTTTCTCGGTCCTTAAGGTGGTCAGCCATGATCTCTGACATCAGTACCGAGACTTCGTGAGGCGTATAAAATTCGCCGGCTTTTTTCCCCGCGTTAGCAGCAAATTGGCTGATTAAGTATTCGTAGATAAAGCCGAGTACATCATAGTCTTGCTTGCCTTTCATTGGGATGTCGTTGATCAAGTGGATCAAGCTTCTCGCCGCTTTAGTTTGTGATGCGGCACTTTCCCCTAACTTACTAAGGCCAGTCTCTAGCGTGTTAAAGATGCCCTCAAACAGATCTTTATGGGCAGGGTTAATCAAGCGACCAAACGCTGATAATGCATCACGGACGTAGGCAATGTCGAAATCATGTCCGTCTTCTACCCAAGTAGAAAACAGATTGTCGTAGGCGATGAAGTAGCCAATCTCATTTCGTACATAATTCAGGGTGTCTTCGTCTTGCTCGTTGAGTTCTTTGATTGATTGTTCATCAAATTCGTTATTGATCAGAAACTGAACTTGCTTATCTGACAAGAACTTATAAAAGATAAAACCCAAGATGTAATCTTTGTAGTCGTTCGCTTCAATTTTAGAACGCATTTGGTTTGCCGATTCCCAAATTTTGGCGGCAAGTTGTTGTTTATTCATTATCTACTCTAATTGTTTTAATCAATGATTCAGCGATGCGTTTAAATGAGGCAAAGCAGGTATCAAAATCATGGGGTTCGGTGTTAAACACCATTGGCGTAACAAAGTCTTGAAAGCGTTGGCGGAAAATCGGGTTGTCTTCTAGCTCTTGTAAGCCAAGGCGTAGCTCCTTAATAGGGGCAGCGACAAACTCAGCATGCTGGTTACCGAAGCGGTCGATATCTTCTTTCAATACTGTGAGAAATAATGAGGTTAGTGACTCAATATCTAGCGTCTGCGCTGTATCAATGCAATGAACGTCGTAGATATGACGGACCAACGTGACATCATCTTTACGTTCGGTGTCACGCTTAACCAACATAGTACGACGTAACATAGAAAGTACTTTCTCCACTAATGTTGCGTAAACAGAAACACAAGCGAATGCGCTGACCTCTTGTGGTTGCTTATAAAGCTCTGCAACTAACGATTGAATTCCTCGGTCTTCTACTTCTAGAAGCGGAATAGTTTCCATCAGCTCTAATTTGATGATTGGTCGCAAGCATGGAGCTTGGTTGAATTGTTGTGGATATTTAAGTTCATACTCCACATAACGGTATTCATCACGAACAAGTCGGCTTTCAACTGTAAATTGCTGAGATCGAGCAATCGCCTGCTCTATTTGCTCGATAAGCATTTTACGTGCGGTTTTCTTTTTACCACGACTCAACGCATCAAACTCTTTACTTGGGATCAGTTTAATATCAACGTCTTCTGACATCCGTAGGATTTTGACATTAGATTTGGCTAATGCCGTACCACCTGCAAAAACTAATTGGTGAGTTTCAAAGGTAAGTTTTTCTAGCTCAGCAAGCAGAGCAACAACCCAGTAATCTTTTTCAATAATGGCTGGGTTTCCTAGCGCTAAAGCATCGGAAACCTCAAGGAATTGTTGTTTTAGTTTTTTCATCGTTAACTCGGTGAATTCAGTACTCGATTACCTACTACCAGCTTGCGATTAAACTGCTTAGGATTCCATGAATAATGAACGGATGATGGTATTTGAGTGCTTTCACCTGAGAGGCTTTGCAAAGATAGACTATCCATCTCGAAATCAACGCCTTTCATTTTTAGGATTTCACGCATAAGCGCGTCACTACCGCCTGGGTTGGTTGGCATAGGTTTACCCGTGAGGCTATTTAGTTTTGCTTTGGTATACAAACCGTAACCGATCTTCAGTAATTCACCTTGGTTAACCAACTGTCTTAGAGCGCGTCCAATTTGGTCGTAACTTGCCACACCATCAAAATCTTTACGCTCAAAGACATAGCGTCTTGAGCGTTTTATCTTTTGGCAAATACTATCGACAGCTATCATTTGAACCTCCTAACAGTTTACAGTGGTTTAGTATAACTCAACACGACATCAATAGGAATAAATACGGCATAGAGGCTATCGTAAATACTGCATAGTAAACATCAAAGATAAAAGTAAACATTTGTTTTTAATAAAATAATTCATATCAATGCAATGGTGACACTCAAGCTGGATGATTAGTCACCTAGGTTAGACCTCGATGTCCTCAGATATAGTTAGTGCATCTTCCATTTCGACACCCAGATAACGAATTGTATTGTCCAACTTAGCATGTCCAAGCAGTAACTGAACGGCACGAATGTTTTTTGTTCGTGCATAGATTAAAGTCGCCTTAGTTCTTCGCATTGAGTGGGTTCCATATAGATAAGAGTCATAGCAGCTATAGCTCATAGGCTTGCCCTCCTTACGAGGGCTAGGGAAGATATAATCAGACGCAGATAAACCACTTTGCATCAACCATTGTGTTAATGATTGCGCTGTACGCGAAGTTATTTCAAATTGAACCTCACGTTCCGTATTACTTTGTTGGTAAAGAACTCTGTTCTGAATGACACCACCTGACGAAATATATCGAACTTTCATTCTCAACAGATCACATGAACGTAATTTACAATCGATAGCGATATTCAATAACGCCAGCTCTTTGATGTTGCCATCAATTTCTAGGCCAGTTCGAATTCGCCAGATATCTTCGATCTTAAATGGCTTTTTCTGCCCTGTTAAATGACCTTTCTTCGTCCACATAATTGACCTCCTCCTGTATGACATTAGAAGTGACCTTATTAATTTTAGTTGGAGATTGGAAGTGTGAGATTGCATGGGTATGCAGTTGTGTATTCATCAACGAGGGTGCTGATTTACTAGTTGGAGTATTTGATCTAACCAATAAAGGGGCGTGCGACGTGAAGTCGTATGAAGCGCTGTTCACCGCTAAACGAGTGAACCATCTGTATCACCAGATGAACCTAGGAGCCTGAATAAAGTAGCGGCTTTGACAATGTAACGAAGGTTGGTATTTTCCAATCGGGATTGAAATCGTGAGAGAACGATCCTCCTGATAACCACAACATCGGGTGAGTGCTAGGTAGTCAGCATGATGAACAGAAGTGAATCCGCGTAAGGTGCGTTATGTTGTGAAACAGCGGAAGTGGTTAATACGCTGTAGCCAAAAGGCACGAGAGTCGGAAAGAGATTGCCCCATGCTCTTTCGTGATCATTGAACTCTCCGCACCATCGCGGGCATCTAAACTGACATTGCGTGACATACGGAACACGGTAAGCCTGTATCTCTCCCTACGGGAAAGCCCCTGTGGCCGATAGTGATGCGGGTAGAGGAGGTTGGAAAAAGCAAAGGCTGCATTGTAATGACGCAGATACAGGTTTGTGCCTGATCACGAAAGTGAGCCCACTTCCAACTGGTCTCTCGTTGCGAGAGAGTTTGAAGAACTTTATTAAGGAAGAAAAGCAAATGACGATTTCGAATGAGATTAGTGCATCTTCTGACAGTGCACTGTGGCAATCCATTAACTGGAAGGCCGCAGAGGCGAACGTCTTAAAGCTTCAAATGCGTATCGCAAAGGCAACTAGAGACGGTAAACACGGCAAAGCAAAAGCATTGCAGTGGATACTGACTCACTCTCGCTCAGCAAAACTTCTTGCTGTTAAGCGAGTTTCTCAAAATAAAGGCAGTAAAACGCCTGGAATAGACGGCGTTGTCTGGAATACAGACACGCGTCGTATGAAAGCAGTAAATCAACTGAGTCGGAAAGCTTACCAAGCGAAACCACTCAGGCGTATCTATATCCCCAAAAAGAATGGCAAGCTTCGACCTCTGGGCATCCCATGCATGATAGACAGAGCACAACAAGCGCTACACCTATTATCGCTAGAGCCTATATCAGAAACAACTGCCGACCCGAATAGTTATGGCTTTAGAACAAATCGTAGCACGGCTGACGCTGTCGACCAGTGCTTCAAGTGTTTGGCTTTAAAGAAATCGGCTAAATGGGTTCTTGAAGGAGATATTAAAGCTTGCTTCGACAAAATCGGGCATCAATGGCTTATGGATAACATCGCCATCGATAAACGGATGTTGGAGCAATGGCTAAAGTCAGGCTTTGTAGACAAAGGGCTGTTTTACGACACCGACGAAGGCACTCCTCAAGGCGGAATTATATCCCCCACCTTGATGTTGATGACGTTATCGGGTCTCGAACAGCGCATTAAGTCTACCGCGCTTAAGAAAGGAGCAAGAGCTAACTTTATTGGATATGCCGACGATTTCGTCGTCACTTGCGCTTCAAAGGAAGTACTCGAGAACGATATCAAACCGTTGATTGCTGATTTCTTAGCGGAAAGAGGCTTAACATTATCCGAAGAGAAAACGCACATTACTCATATCAACGATGGCTTTGACTTTCTTGGGTTCAACCATAGGAAGTACAAAGGGAAACTGCTCATCAAGCCGAGTAAATCCAATACGTTGATGTTCTTAAGCAATCTGCGTGAACTCATCAAAAAGCACGTAACCCTTCCAGTGAATGATCTTATCAAACTGATAAATCCTAAACTCAGGGGATGGTCGAACTATTATCGGCACTGCGTAGCTAAACAGGTATTCGGATATGTAGGTCACAAGTTATTCCATACGTTATGGCACTGGGCTAAAAGGCGTCATCCAACAAAGTCTAAAACTTGGATTGCCCTAAAATACTTCATCAACCGAAAAGGCCAATGGCAGTTTCACGGTTGGCAGAAGGTCATGGATATGGATTGCCAGTTCAATCTCTTCCAAATAGCCAAAGTGCCAATAGAAAGGCATGTGAAAATCCGAAGTGCAGCGACACCCTTTGACCCTCTTTACCAAGAATACTTGGTAAAGAGAAAATCTAAAAGGCTAGCTCGTAACTCTTGGAACGAACCTGCTTCGACTGCTTTATAAGTTGCTGGGTATCAAACGATGCCTTCGTGGAGGCTTGAGCCTAGTGCAGTGAAAGTTGCACGCTAGGTTCTTAGGGAGACGGCACTTGGTAACAAGTGTCGTCCACCCGACAGACATCATTTAAATCAAATACTCTAAATCTTACGACCACCAAGTCATTTTGTGGTTATGCTCCCTTGCTTTCCCCTCCTGCTCTTATTGCGAAAGCTGGCATGTCACGTATAAGGAAGAGTGATTTTTATTATGGTAAATGTCTTTATTGTCAATAGATTTTTATCATTTGCGCTTGTCATTTATCCGACGCATATCATAAAAAACATGGTCAAGCACAAGATGGGGTGTGGCAAGATGGTTTTATCGTAACTCCCTAATTTGAGGCTTGATGAGTCAACACAATGATATCCAGTTAAGGCGCCGTATTGAGCGTATTCTAGAGCGCCATCCTAACGCCTCGTCGTTGGCGGTTCGCCAGCGTTTGATAGTCGATGTCAAACCTACTCACTTTTATTTCCACTTAATCCCTTTCTATGATCAGGACCGCATCGATGACAGTTCTGATATACAGCGTGAGCTTGATAAAATGATGGCTATGCATCTAGGGTTGAGTGTCATAGCGAGAACCCTGTCAACAAAGCCCTATAATTATCGTCAGATAGAGCGGGCGTTACTTAAGTTGACGTTAAACTTTAATCACACAGAACAAGCCCTGCTTTGTAAAATCGTGCATTTTGGGCATGATATGACGAAAGACGAGCATCATAAGTCTAAGATGGTTATGCACTTGCAAAAGCTTGGGCACCGCTTACCCGACATTTTTCTGATCTTACGGCAAAGTACCAGAGTTGAAATTATTGACCGTTAATCTTTAAATTATCAGTCAGTTGTGCAGTATTTGCGAGTGCCTCAGCAATGTCGCGATATCAATGATATTGGTGCTTGCGAAGGGTTCATTGGATTTTGCACAATGACTTGTGCGGCTTTTCGAGCTGTGGGTTAAAGTGAGCGCATTGAGTACAGCTATAGGGACGTACAAGGATGTGAGAAGCCGCCTATAACAATATTATGTTGGTGTATGCCTACCTGCAGAATGCAAGACAACTATTTTTGAGACTCACGAAACACGACGAATAAGGCAATAACAGACCCCTCGATATTCATTCGTAACTTGCCATTTTCCTTGTCGTGCCTGTGAAGCTGTCTGATACTTCGATGCGCTTCATTTCGATGTTCATGGTTGGTTCGAGTTTTTTAAGGCGCGCTATGTCACTGGCGATGCGCTTACAGCCTAAAAACAGAATGCCATCGAGTGGTGTTATGACCTCTCCAGCCTTGAGGCAATCAACGAGAGAAGTGCCTGATAGTGGTGTTTTTATCCCATCAACGTAGCGGGTTGCCACAAAATCATTCGTATAACGGATTTCTCTTGGCAACATTTGTTCGCTTTTGGCGTAAATCATCCCGCTTTGTTTACCATTAATGACGCGATGTTCTTTATACACTCGGGTTTCTTCACCGATGATGGCCATGGCTTGTGGTGCTCGGGTGATGAGTAAGCGAAAAGGCAGATCTTCACTTGTGATGTAATCGACAAGGTTAAATGCTAATCTTGCTCTAGCGACCTCTCCGAGTGGTTTGTCACGACAGATTTGTCGAACCTGACCCCACTGACTGGTCAGGCGAGCGCTTTCTTTATCGCTTCTAACTTTAACTTGCTGAATGTCATAGTGAATGGTCTTTGCCATGGTTGACTTGCCTTCCGTTTTTTTCGTCGAATTCCAACTTAACATTATGTTTTTATAACACATTAAAACAGTTATCCACAAAAATTGGGCGTAACCTGTGTGAAAATCAGTCAAGCTTAATATTCGATTTGCAACCGCCTGCATAAAGGCGTAATCTGATGGTAATTTAACCGTATTGAGTCAAAAGAGGCCGAAATGTTAGCATTTCTAAAAAAATGGCGTCAGGCATACCGAGATGAGAAAGGTGATCGTCTGCATGCTGAGGTAGAAGCTGAGCGTGATGCCCTTCTTAGTAGTACAACTATGTCATTTGAAGAGGTGAATGAAGCTTTAGTAACTAAACCTACACTAGATAAGTCTATGTCATGGAAGGAAGCTTTCTTCAAAGCTCACAGTGATTGTACTTTATACGAGGAAGAGCAAGCGTATTATAAAAAATCATAATTGCTTGCTCTTCTCTTTTATTTCATCTTATTTCCTAGTGTGCCTATTAGTCTATCTGATCCTTTTTGAGCTGCATCTCCAACTTTGGTCATAGCACTATCCATCGACACCCCATTCACGCGATAACTGGCGTAACCTAATACCCCAAACCATATCACGGGCACCACCACGTAAAACGTGATCATCACAAACGCTAATATCGAATCATCCATGCTGTTGATCGTGCCGGTTATCGGATTAAAGTTGTCATGCATGGAATACACCGCCTCCAAAAGCTTACTGTCCAGACTTCGACACAACTCCCACCAAAACGTTAAGAACAGCAATCCGGTATAAGACAATGACAGCGACATCAGCGTCATCATCGAATAGTTACTGACCGTTAACACTATCGGACTCGCAATCACCACCACAATGAGCAGCAAAGACTGCAGCATCGGCATCGCCTCTCGCACAATGAAGTAAGCCGGGCCTGTGAAGATATGCCCAATTTGTAAGCCTGCCCAGCCTGCCGCGCTATTCCAAACTTCTCTGACTTGGTGATCGAGTGTTTTATCAAGCACCTGGCCATAGCCACGAACAATGCGGCCACTGGTCGATTGATTTTCAACACTCAACACGCGCTGAACTAGCATGTTCGCCTTATCGGCAGGTGTGACTTCAGAGCCCATTATTTTTGAGAAAAAGCCATCATAGTCCAGCACGTCATGAATCAATTCAGGGTTGGTGTCTTCAATGTGATTGAACAAGCGCCACAACAAGCCGGCGCGCTGGCCATCACTGCGACCGCCTTGAGTGCTGTCCCACCATTCATCACACATTGGGTACGCGGCGCTGGTATCAACCGCTGTGCGGCGATACTTCTGTTGCACCGGATCGTCTCGCTCTGCGTTGTACGGGAAGTTGAACACGATGTGTTCAGCTTGTAAGCCATTATAGGTGGTCTCTGGCGCGGCCAGATTATAGCCAAGGAAGTATGAACCCCCAATCCAATTGGCATTATCAAAGTCGTTTTGACTCACTCGCTCTTTACGCGCCGCCGCCTTCATCATCAGGCGTGCTCGCGTATAACACTGCTCGTAGAAGTCTTGAGTTTCTTGTCTGAGCTGTTCGCTCTTAATGTCGATTTGAGAGAGTTTTAGCATGCTGCGCTCGACATCGTAGTGACACGGCACCGAGGAGACCGCTGCGTTGGTCAGTCCTTGTGAAATACTGTGCCAGAGCACCCACCATATCGGGGCATGAACCAATTCCCCATTTAACGAGCTTTGGTCGCTGTTGGTCGCCCCGCTGCTGATACCCACGCCGCACGACTCGCTGGCGTTTTGGTCCATGACGAGCGTGTTGACGTTGACTGGGTACATCGGTATTACGGCAAAAAAGCACACTAATCCGGCCAACATCAGTTTGACCTCGGTGCGGTTCATGCTCAGCAGGCCCTTGTTGCCTTCATCTTCGCCCTCTTGAGCGACATCAAACCACACTTGGAACACAATGACGGCCAGCATAAAGACAATCAGTCCAGTTTGATTCAATATCATGAAGATTTTGCCGGAGATTTGCCAGCTGGTCAGCGTCAGCAAGACGGAAAGGGGATCGTTGACTACCATGAGAAGGCTCCTAAATCGACGTATTGGGTGAGTAAGATGAGTTCGTTAAGCATGAGGGCAAGCGCGATACCAAAGGCGTAACGCTTAGCCCGCCACAGTGCGAGACCGTAGATGACTATGCGCAGTGCGACCATATACCAGGCGTATGCGCTGCTTGATAGCGTGTCCCCGTCCAGTGAAAAAGCCAGTGCGCTGGCGACGAGCAAGCACAAAAGCAGTGTGATGACGTGGCGACTTCGGCGCCACCGGTTTTGAGGTCGGGCTGTTGAGGTGTTCATATATTATTCTCCATCCTTGTCATAAGAGTTGTCATATCGGTCTTTGTCTAAAAAGACCGAGTCGGATTTGGGTGTTTGCGGGATAACTTGTGGTCTTTGGTAGCGGTAGTCATCCACCACCGCTTGGGCGGTGCGGGTGCCTATTTGTTGTCTGACCTCGGCTTCGTAGCGCAGCATGTCAATCTCGCGCTCAAGACGAGCAATTGAGTTGTCGATGTCTTTTTGCGCCGTGGCGTGCTGAGCAATATTGACTTCGTACTTGCCCGTCAGCAGCGCGCGGCGGGCGTACAGGGCTTTTTCAATCGCTTGAGAGAGTGCGAGCTCACTGGCAATGCGCGATACGGTGTTGTTGTCCACTTCTCGCTCGGTAAGTGCTTCAATCAGTGTTTTAGGAAAGTGCTCGGTCTCTTTGTTCTCTGCGATGGCGCCTCGAAGCTCACTTTCTAACGTGGTGCTCACTTCCGTTACCTCTTGAGACAGGCCAATCCCTGGCGTGGCCTCGGTTCGGCTTTTGTCCATGCCGGTTTGCACCGACTGGCTACCAATCACTTGAGACACCCACTCACTCATTGTCTCTTCACTGTCCCAATAGCGATAAAGGCCTTGGTGGCTTTCTTTTTGCGATTCATCAGACAATAAGGTGAAGCCGGCGCGCGTCGCATCCGTGGTGGCGTTGATGGCCGGTTGGTTGCGACCGCCGTATTTGGCGCCGCCCACCCAGGTCACCCCAGAATCGCCCATATCGTCTTGCACTTCTTGTTTGGCTCTGATGGCGTCGCCACTTTTTACGGCATTGGTCCACGCCTGCGCGCGGGCAAGTGTTGCGTAAGCCTTATCGGTGTTCATCTCGCCCATGGTGTCGACCATGGCCTCACACGAACTGCTGGCGTCGTCAAAATCGAACTTGCCTTGCAGTACGCCGTTGGTCATCAAATCGTAAAGCCCGGGGTCTTTTTTCTGCAGGTAGTAGCCTGGCAGGCTCAGCACCGCCGAGGTGGCATTAGTGAGCATATCGCCCATCATGTCCTGAAACCCTTCGGTCACGCCGTTGAGCTGATTTTCAACAGTGACCGATGGGTCTAACATCCCGCACTGCAGGTTCATGTCCCAACCGACGCCAAGGGCGGTGGGGCTGATGCGCTCTTGTCTGGCGGGCAGTGCGATGACCGGCCCGCCGCCTAGGGTGTAGTGAAGAACGCTGTCGTTATCGGCTTTGAGGCTTACGTTCGTGCCTATCGAACTGTGTGCGCTGGCGCTCATCAATAGGGGGAGCAGTAATGCCGCTTTGAGCGGCCAAATATGGGTCATCATTATTCTCCAAAGTGGGCAATCAGCGTGCTACCACGACGCTGACAGCCTTTGTATAGGCGCCATGCAGCCCAGACGTACTGGTCGTCTGAGGCGATGTGCGGCGCGTAAGGGTCGTAAGGCGTTAAGCTGTCATCAAACTGTGGCCAGACAGTCGCATCGGTTTGCGCTATCGGCGACAGCATTTGCCAAGCGGTCTCTTCGTTATTGGGTTTAACGGGCCCCGGTGGCCAAAAGCCTGGGTGCGCCGTTGGGGTAAAAGGTTGATACACACGGCCTTCGCCCATTCGAGTCACCACATGCAGCGCGCGAAAGGCGGTCAGCGCTGCGGATTTAAACGAATGGCGCTGCAAGACAAAGCCGCCACGCGGATAGACATCCCCAAAGTTACCAAGCGCATCGGTCAGTGGGTTCCACGTTTGAGTGGACAATATGTCTGGCAGGTTGTAGCGCCAACCGAGCGGGTCAAGGCTTGATAAATAATGCGGCATGAGCGGCGTCGCTTGACTTGATAGGGAGTAGCCAAAGCTTGCGAGCAGTGAGAAAATCGTCTGCCCGCCTGGGTGGCCGATGACGTCGCTGTTGTAAAAACGCATCGAGGTATTATCCAGACCTTGCACGCTGCGACGCGCGCTGTGGCCGCCGTTCTCAGAATAGGCATTGTCTGGTGACATCCAAGCGGTGTCTTGCCAAGGCGCCTCCCCGGTTTCGGGGTAGCTCATCACCACAAAATCGGGCAAGCGGTGTTTGACCTTAATCGAGGTGTCGGTGGAGCATCCCGCTGGGGTGCAGGTCATCCACACGCAGGCCCCAATCACTTCGTAATCCAAGCACTCAGGGCAGGCGGCGCTGGCGATGACCTCGGCGGTGGTGACCTCCTGACTTATGGCAGAGGCCGCGCACAGACATGAGCCTAGAATACTCAAACCTAGCCCTCGCTTGAGTGATTTGTGTATGAGTAAGGTGAGGCTCATCTTATTCCTCTCCCAGATAGTCAAGCCGGGCCTGTTCGATGTCTTTGGCCTTGATCAGCGCCGCATCGAGCTCACTGATGCCGTGCAAGTCCATGAGGGTTTGGCGTTTTCTTTTCGCTGGACCATCGGTTTCACCCAGTGCCAGGTAGAGCGCAGGCGGCACAATGCAAAAGCGCTGCATTAGGGTGTTGTCCATGCCGGTGATGACGCCTTCTTTGTATTTGTGCTTTTCCGATTGCATCGAACGGATGAGGTTTTTCTCGGCCTCGGAGAGTTTTTTAAACGATTCAAGGTGACTGAGTTCGTCCTCTGGCATGTTGAGCATCACCCACCACTCAGCGTTGTTGAGCATCTTGCGTGCAATGGCCGGGAAATCGGCTAAATCTTGGGTTGCCAGCCAAAACCATGCGCTGAGTTTTCGCCACATCTTGACGATTTTGACGGCGTAAGGGGCGAGTAGCTCATTGGTGACAATCAGGTGGGCTTCATCGGTCAGGGTGACAATGTCACGCCCAGAGTATTGGTCGCGCTCCGCAATGCCGTTGATGCGGTTAATCAAAGAGATGTACGCGGCGGCCATTTGCGCTTCATACCCGGTTTTGGCGTAGAGGCCTAGGTCAATGATGGTCACATCCGCCTCTGGCCAGTGCTCGGCTTCTTGGTTGAAGATTTGCCCTTCTAGACCATCACAGAAAAAGGCCATCGCTTCGCTCATTAGGCGGGCGCGTGCTTGGCGGGGCTCGGGTCTATTCGGATCTTGACTAAAACGCTCTAGCGCGTCTTTGATGTGCTCTGGGCGCACTTGTTCGCCCGTGGGATGGCAATGCTCTGCGGCTTCTTTAATCGCATCACGCACCATCGACGAGTCGGCGCGGCGATAATCGTCCATCTCGCGCTGCTCACCGCCGGTTATCATCAGCCTTGCCATGATTTCCAGCTCGCCTAAGATGTCCCGCGCTTCATCGTCTGGCGAATCGCTGTCATTAAGATGTTCAATGTCCAACGCTTTCTCGTCACTGACGTGAGGCACGGCTTGGCCGACCAAGTGTTTGGCATCGGCAAACGGCGCCATAAGGCCTTTAGAATGAGCGCTCACCTGAACGCGGTTGACCGATAGCCCCAAACGTTCACAGTACTGTCCCAGCAACCCAAAACTGTTGCCGGCTTCGATGATGAACAGCCTTGGGCGATGAATCGCCAGCAGGCGTAAACACATGCCCACTAAGGTCGCGGATTTGCCTGAGCCAGAGGGCCCAAATAGATTGAGGTGCGCATTAGAGAGTTGGTCTCTCAGCGGATCGACGCCGAAGAGCTCTCCGCCTCGGTTGAAAAATTGGAAAGCTTCACTGCCGGTGCCGGTTGCGCGGCCAAACAGAGGTGAGAGCGAGAGCATGTCTTCCAGCCACACCCAGCCGCAGTACCACAGTTTGTCGTCGTGCTCGGGATGGTAGTTCATCGGTAGCCAGCGAAGGTAACTGTCCAGCGGCGACTCTTGGTCGCTGTTTTTGACAAAGCGCAGCGACAGATCGCGATTGTTGAATATTGCGCGCAGCGACTCTGTGCGGCCCTCTATTTCACTGACGCTCTCCCCTTGCACGTAGAACGCCAGTTGACCGCGCCACAGTGGATGCTTTTCAACTAGGGTGGTAAAGCTGTCGCAGGTATCTCGAATGACTTCTAATTCCGTTTCTTCCCCCACCGCCGCTTCTCGAACGGTGCGAAGGCGCGCTCTGGCCTGCGCCTTACTTTGCGCGACTAAGGTCATGGCCATCATGGTGCCGGTAGGTAACTCATCGAACAGGACGTGTTGTGGGCGCTTTTCGCCTTTGTCGATGGCCTCATCCCCTATGACCTCCCCAAATACGGCCCCCGCTAAAAAGGATTCATTATCCCAAGTGTCGAGCTCCATCACGCGCGTGGCGATGGGTTTCTCCCCCTCAAACCACCATAAGCCGTTTTCAACGTCTGAGCGCACCCCGCTTCTTAGCAGTCGCTCGGAGAAATCTTGGTCAATAAAGCTGCGTGGCGGGCGATAACGCAGGGTTTCGCCCGCAATGCCAGAGGGATTAAAAAAGGGACTGAGCCAAGCGTGGATACTCTCGCCTGAGCTAGCCTTGATGCCCACCCCTAAATCTTTAAACGTGCTCGGGGATAACAGGCGGCGCCTTAGGCTCTTTAAGGTGCGAAGGTTGTTTTTTTGCAGTGTTTCACTGGCGTCTTCGGGGAGCCAGCGATAAATAGCGAGACGAACTTGACGCTCGCGGGCGCGCCATGGGCGACCATCCACCGCAAAGATACCTTGCTCTCGCCCTATCAGTTCGAAATGGCGGCGGTCTTCATCGAGTACCGCGCGGGTGAATGCATCATCAACGCGCGCACGGTTTAGTAACGTCTCATGGGCATCCTCAAATCGGTCGACATCACGGGCAAACAACTGCACCACCCACGGGTTCTCTTCGTCAATCAAGGCGGTGAGGGTGTGCGCGACACTTGAGACCACCCGCTCAAGCTGCGCTTGTGTTTTGTCTTCCGTGACCAGCGGTGTAATATCAAAAAACAGCCCCATCGAACGACCGTCTTCCAGTTGCACCAGACCTTTATTGCTGATTTCAATCCAAGGCAGTTTGGCCGCAAACGACGGCGGTACGCTGTAATCTATTGGTGGGGCTTCCAACTCTTTACCTTCGGTAAAAAAGTGGGTGATGGCATGACGCATTTTTTTCAACATTACCAATGCTCCTTAGGCAGATTCGCCGGACTGTCTAGGGGCGCGGCGTAATGCACGCGCTCATACAAGGGAAAGACGGTGCTGTATCCAGGTACCGGCAGCGCGCCCGATTGATGCGGCAGAACATAGAGCACCACATCGGGATTGGGTAGCCTTGGAAAAACGTTGGTCGCTTCACGCCAGCTGTCTCGGGTGTAGTCGCTTTGGCGCTGCGCCAATGTGGTCATATCAAGAGGCACGCGCAGCTCGCCTTGCGTTTGGCTGAGCGCATCACCGCCTTGTCCAACACTTTGACCACCGCCCGACATTTGGTTGTGCCACACTTGCTCTGAGCTCGTTTGGGGTCTGGGTAAAGTGTCGTCTTGCGACGTTGAGCAGCCGAATAATCCGAGCAGGCTCAATGCGCTGATAAGGTTACGGTAATTCATACGTCGCTCCTTGGGTTTGAGTGTTGTAACGCACGCGAACAGGGATAGCGGGGGCGCGCAGTGTCACGGGTTTTCGAAGGTGAATGCTGGCTTTGGTGCCAGGTGGGGTGTACACCACATCAAAGCTTGAGCCCATGCGCGCCTCAATAAACTCTGAAACGGTGCCCGTGAACGCTGCAGCAGACTCAGCGGCGGCGTTTTTCGCCGCATTGCCCGTCAAGGCTGAGGTACTGGTTGAGCCATCGACCGAAATGGTCTGTTGTGAAATCGCCACCGCATTGGCCGCTGCCGAGGCCGCGTCAAGCAATCCTTTGGTGGTGAGGTATTCAGGTGCATTCGAGATGCGCTCCCCGGTTAAGCACGGGTTGCCGTTGGGGTCGGCCAGAAAACCCAAATCCGTGGTTTTAATCGATGAACCATCGAAACCTGAATCCACCGCTTCCTCGTCTTCTGGGTAAGAGAGTATCGAGCCGTCCGCGCGAATAAAATCAATGGATTCGACCACGCCGCGCACACAAGACAAGCTCCAGTCGCCGGTGACCGTGCCCGTCACGATGGCCCCTTGGACATCCGGCAGGGTAAACCCACTGGCCATCAAGTTCTTACGCCCTAGAATCATCGAAAACGGATAAGGGTCGGTGACTTGGCCGTTCAAGGGAATGCGCCCCATCAGTGCGGTCATGCTGACTGCATCGGCCAACATGGTGCCGCGATGCAGGGTGTAGACTGGTATTCCGTCTTGTTGATTGGCATCAAATCGGCCGGTTTGGCGGGTAAACGCATCGTCCGCCGAGCTCAAGGCGTTTTTAACCGCTTGGGTGGCAGGCGTTACCCAGTTGCCCTCTTTGTCTTGAGTTGCATCCAGCGGCTCGGTCCAAACCCAGTTGTCTTGAGCTGCGCCCTGAGTCTCAATGGATGGGTGATAGCCGCCCGGCGCCGTGCCCACGGCCAGTCCCTGTCGTCCTGAATCAATGCCAAGGTCGTCATAAGAGACATCTATCACCTCACGCACTGGCGCTTGACGCACCTTGAGGTGGTCTCGGCTTTGACTGACTTTCTCTTCAATCGTACTTAATGACGAATTGAGCCTTTGGGCAAGCTGACTTAATTGGGTTTCAAGGGCTTTCACTTGTTCATTGTTTAGGGCTTGCTGATTTTCAACCTGAAGCTGCGTTTGCTTTAACGCGTCCGAGAGGGCTTTCTTTTCGGCTTCACTTTTTGAGTACGCGGCATTGAGCGTTCGAATGGTGTCGGTTGGGCTGTCATCAAACGCCTGCAGCACTTGAGCCTGGGTTTGTGACGTCGTCACGCTGACCGGAGTCGTGTCTTCGGTGGGCTCGACATTGGCTTCGATGTCTGACGGTTTTAAAACTGCAATGACCAGCACCGCGATAAAGCCGGTCGCGCCGATAAGCGCCGCCAGTCGTATGACGGGGTTTCCTTTATTTAACATCGCTACTCCCCTCCATGGTTAGGTAAATGGCTAGGTAAACGACTAGGCAGAAGGTATCCAGCCAGGGGCCCTGGCGTGACAATAAAGGCCGTCGCTTGGGCGGTGGGTGAGCCGGCGTTCCCGATTTCAGGATGGGAAAAGCTCACTGCGCAGCGCAGTGCAAAGCAGCGAGGACTGAGAGTAACGAGTCGTGGGTCGAGGGTTTCACGCTTTGATGCCTTATTGGTTAGGCTCACGGCGGTCACGACTTGATCGCCCAATTGCCAAGCCGCAATGGGCTTAGCATTCACTCGCCACTGACTGAATGCGCTCAGGCTGATATCACGAGGCAGTCCCATCGGCGCTCGCACCACGCCAGGTAGTGGTTCAATGGCGTGCGATGGGCTGTAAAGACTTTGTATGGCATAGCGCACCAACAAGGCTTGCGGCGCCATTTGGGGCTCAGTAGTAGAGCCCATCTGGCGGTCATTGCCTTTTGATTTACCGCCGGGCAAAACAATGTCAATCTGCGGCGGGGTAACCACGCCCGCTTTGGCGCTGACATCGAGCATCAAGCGCAATCCATCACTCAGGCGCATCACTTGAAGTCGAGTCAAATCAAAAGGCTCGGCAGCCGTGAGGTAAATTCGTCCTGCCAGTGACGTGACCGACAGATAAGGCGTTAAGTACGCCGGTTGCGCGATACGCACGTCGCTGCCCAATGCCAAGATGGTCTCTTGCCCTGGCGTAAGCACCACTTGCAGCGGGACGCCCTGCCACTCCATGGCGCGAGGCGTACTGGCCTTTGCATGAAGGTGAGTCATCAAACTCAGCAGCAGTGTCAGCCACAGTCCCCCACGTCTTTTCATCAGCGTTCGCATCATTGCTCTTTCTCCTGCGCTTCATTGAATTGAATTTCTCTTGCTGGGCCATCAAAACAATCAATGGCGAGCTTCCAAGGGTTGCGCTCGGCGTCAATGTCGTAACGCACAATGCGCAGTGGCCAGCGGATGAAGTTATGCTTGACTAAGGTGCCATCCACGTACTCTTTGAGCTCTAAATCGGCTTGCACTGTCCAGCTGTCACGGCTGTGCGTGGTGACGCGCCAATCTGAAAAGCCGTAACCGGGAATGGGCGCTAGACTGCGTTCGCGTCCCGACAACTCGCCTGTGCGGCGTTTGTTTTGAAAGTCTTGCGTTAAGAGCTTTATGCAGCTGGGCGTCAGGTAATCGGTGTAACGATGCAGGTTCTCGCTGTATTGCTGATTGCCATCGCTGGGCCATCGGTTAATCAGTCCAAATAGATTGACGGCAAAGTCATACACATTGGGCTTAGGCACTTCCCACCACGGGCGTGAGGAGCCTGAGCTTAGATCTGGCGGCGTGTGCACCGTGATGTCTTGACCGGCTTGATACCAGCCCCAAGTGGTGACCAGTGCTAGAGTGCTCATCATGGCAAGCGCGCCGCGTAGCGACCGGATGTGACTGTCTCGCCCGGCCAGTGAGGCGCGAAATCGACTTTTCGGTGGTTGACTCATGTTTTCTCCTTATCAGCCGATGCGTTTGCAGGCAAAGCGGCGCGCATCAACGTGATAGCGCTCAGGGTGAAACCAGCGCTCAAAGCGTTTGCTGGCGTAATGTTGGCAATGGTGCGTTTTGATGCGGCTGAGCTTTCGCATGAGGCTTTTGGGCAGTGCAAAAGCGCCGAGCGCCCCGAGCAGTAAGGCGGTGAGCAGAATGAGCGGCGCGCCAAACACCGCATACAGTGCTAATCCCAGCAATCCGGTAAGGGTCATGCATACGAGGACCAGTAACCCCATCTCCCCCATCGACAGACCTTTATAAAACGGGGGCATGACGTTTAAGGTTGAAGCGCTGTGCATTACACACCCTCCAAAATATCAAGGCCGTAGTTGAGCCCCCATACCGACAGCAGCAAAAGCACGGCGCCAATCACGCCGTCACTGAGTAGGTCTTTTTCGGTGGCTTGTTTCTCTTTGATTTTGCTGAATACATCCCAGATGTGACCCAGGAAATAGACAAAGCAGAAGGCAATGAAGATGCCGCCACCGTAAAGCAAGATGTCGTAGGCATAGGCGTAAATGAGCTCTAAGATGTTGTCACTGCCGCCCTGAGATGGGGTATTGTTAGTGGGGATGTCCGCCATCGCGCTCAGGCTGTGCAGCCAGGTGACGACAAAAAGAAAAAACACTCGAAGTTGGGTCATGTTGCGACTCCGTAATATAAAAACCATTGAAGGATGAGAAAGATAAACACGGCGCGAAAGACCAAGCGGCGAAACACCTCTTTGGTCACTTTTTTGTTTTTCATGCCGCGAAAGCCGCTCCAGAACACCCACAGCATCCAGAGCATCAGCAAGGCGCTGGTGAGGCCCGTTAACACCAATGCCAACGTATTGGCCTCAAACCCGGCGCCATGCTCGAAGGCTAAAAGGGGATCATTCATGAGGCGCCTGCGAAAGGTAGTCGCCGCCCAGTGGGGTGACAGGCTTTGGTGCGCTGCGCTCAGGGCGTAAATAGGCATCGATGCCCGCTTGAAGGGTGCGGATATCAAGGCGCAGCGCATCGTAATCAAACTGACGGGCGGCGCGATAATCGGCTTCGCGCTCAGCGCGCGTGATGAGGTAGTCGAGAGTGTTGAGCTGCGAAGAGACTAAAGCCAGCTCTCGCTGCTCGGTATCGACGTCGGCATACAGGTTAGGACTGAGCACGCTCAGACAGAATAAAAGTGGCCATTTCACGGTGTTGACTCCTAATTAGAAAGACGTCAACACGCTAGCAAAAAGGCAATGGAAAATACTCGATAGAAATACATTGGTGGATGTATTTTTAACGAGTATTAATTTCTAAAATTGTGATATAATTTTAGAAGGATTTATTCAGGCGTTAGTTAGGGTAATTCTTTAGAGGTACTTCTTATAGCTCGCCACACTGGTGCGAACCAGTAACCCTGTCATGCCTGCAGCAGGCAACAACACCAAGGTCGGAGATAGGGGCCAAATCCCAGGAATGAACAACCATAAGTAACCGGCCCCTATCATGGTCATAGAGACAGCTCGGCGCGCGTAGTAATGCGTGGTTTCGGTTTCACGCCCCACAAAGGCGGTGCGCCGCTGACGAGAGACCAGTCCATCAAAAGCCCCCAGAAAACTCGCCAGTAAGAACAAAGGCCAACTTAAAAAAAGCAGCGCGACACGAACAAACAGCGCAAGGGTGACATACACCACGCCGTGCCAATACACGTTCGCAAAAGCCAATGCCCCATCAAACTCAATACTGAGCAGTATCTCGATGCGTTGACTCAGTGCGTTCACCAGTCCCATCACCTTCGCCGCCAGATGCGGCTGATCGCTTTGCAGCAAGGTGATGTGCTCAACTAACACGGTTTTGGCGTGTTGCCCCGTCACTTGCCCCCAAAGTGGCGCAAACCACTCGATGAGTATCAACAGTACCCATATCCAAAAAAGATGCCCCAATGCCACGAAAGGCAGGCCATACCAAGGCGTCGGCTCCTCTCGCTTTACAGGTGGGTTCGGTGTTTTTTCTGCCACAAAGCCTCCTCATTGACCTTATCAGATAGCCACAGAGGCATCACTAAAAGGCGCGGTGGCCTTATCTGTCTTGAGCCTTGCGAGTGAAGGCAGCAAAGCAGCGGCTATTTTATCGAGGTAGGTTGGATTGTATTGAAGGACACTTCGAAGCCCAGCTAATACGTTATCCGCAACGGGGTGCGCAGAAAAATACATTTCAAGGGCGACCATGCGTGCACTGCACCCTTGCAGGTAATGTGGGGTATTCTTTTCAGTGATGTGACTTTCTAAAGCCGTCACCCACTCTGGTGCTTGTGGGTGATAAGAAGACAGCTTTTTCATGCTGTAATCGACATACAACTCATCAATGGCGGTGATGTAACGTAGGATTGTCGTCACTTCGGGCTTTTTATCAAGCGCGTCCAGCGCCTTGGCGATGAGGCTCATAAATTGCCAGGAAAAGGCTTTAAACGCATCATTGGTGATGTGGTTAGTGTGTTGATGGGCTTCTCTCTTCATCGGATTGACTTTCATTTCAGACTCCTGTGATTTTTTCTTCATCGAGCCCAAGGTAGGCGTTGTGCATCCATTTATTGAATTGCTCGGTGTCGTGCAACCAATCGTGTGTACTTTTGACCGATTGGCTTTTTTGGAGCATCCCATCGACTAAGGCTTGAATATTGTCGGGCAGTTCGAGGTCGCCCTCATTGCCTGGTAATGGAAAGCGGAGTTTCCAAATCTTGGCGCCTTCGAGTTCAGCGTAGGCTTGGCCAATGGGTAAATTGGTGATGTCGTTATCGCTGACCAGCAGCACCTCTTTATTTTGCAGGGTGTCTTTATTGCTTGAATGAAACCCGGTCTGACTGCCGGGCGCATCATTGGCGCCGGTGTCTGGCACAATGTCTTTGATGGTGACGGTCGCCATGCGT
Source organism: Vibrio sp. L3-7 (assembly GCF_963898195.1). Classification (NCBI taxonomy): domain Bacteria; kingdom Pseudomonadati; phylum Pseudomonadota; class Gammaproteobacteria; order Vibrionales; family Vibrionaceae; genus Vibrio; species Vibrio sp. L3-7. Next base: position 42,652 of record NZ_CAWQUW010000010.1, read on the forward strand.
GAGGTGAGAATCTGCGCGGTCTTTTGCTCGCGAACCCGAAGGCATATCAAGCTGTTGAAGTTACCTTTGGTTTGCGCCGCTTTTGCGGGCGAGCCTAGACGTGCTTCTATATCGGATTCGGTTTGCGTGTAGGCGGTGACGACAAATTTAGCCCCGCGCGCTTTGTTGAGGATAGGAATGAACTCATCACCAATCAGCTCATTAAATTCATCCGCGTGTATCATGATGTTGCGAGGCTTGACCTTGGCAAAGCCCGGCGCGTTACCAAACTTATAAATCTCCCCCGCCAGCGAACATAGGTCAGCAAACATGGAGTTACCGAACGCAGCGGCCACCGTGGTATCAGAAAGCGCATCCAACCCCACGTACACCACGCCCCCTTGCATGATGACCTCGCGCCAATCGATGATGGGTCGCTCATCGGCAGGTGTATGCACCGGTGAGATGATTTCAGCGGTCTTACCGGTGCCGAGCTTTTCGAGCAAGGGCAGTAAGGAGGCCACAATTTTATCAAAGTAGGTTTTGTCGTATTGAATGGCACTTCGAAGTCCGGCCAATACATCGTCTGCAGCGGGGTGCGCGCCAAAATACATTTCAAGGGCGACCACACGTGCGCTTCGCCCCTGCAGGTGACGCGGGGTGTTTTTTTCGTTGACGTTACTTTCAAGCGCGGTCACCAATTCCGCTGCTTTTGGGTGGTAAGACGGCAGTTTTTTCACGCAGTAATCGACATAGAGCTCATCAATGGCGGTCACGTAGCGTTGGATAGCGGCCATATCGGGCTTTTTGCCGAGCGCATCCAAGGCTCTGGCAATGATGTTGACAAATCGCCACGCAAATTGTTTGAACGCGGCGCTGTTGCCGCCGCCGTCGAGCTGGCCAGAAACGCGGGTGGCCACTTCGGTAATACGGCCAAATCGCCCTACGGGAGAGTAGCGTCCACTTTGGTCTGAATACCCCAAGTGCAAGACATAAAACTCATCAAGGCGCCCCGCTCTCAAGCACTCAATGTACATGCGAAGCAGCATGTCGGCGTCCCCTTTAGGGTCAAACATCAACACCACATCGCCACGACGGATATCTTGCGTCACTAAGAGTTCAGCGAGGCGCGTCTTACCGACCCCGGTTGTACCCAGGACTAAGGTGTGCCCCGCTCTCGCGCTGCTCGGCAATAAACAATCGACCTCTTCATCAAGACCGATGCCGTGCATTCGAGAGTCGCCCCCAACCGGGGGTAACGGTTTCACCGGGTTGATGGCACTAAGAAAGGCATTGATGATACCCCAGCCTTTACCGGCTCTGGCTATTACACGTTTCCCAGACCAAAAGCGCTCTATCCATTTTCCCTCGTACTTGGCCTCCATGGCGCGGGCAAAGCGGTAGAGTTTAGACGGTGTGACGTAACGCTCTGCCCAGATTTGGCGCGTATCATAAAGACGCTGAGCATGGCGTGGAAGGACTAAGAAGCCTTTACCAAGAAAGAGTTTGTTTTGATACACCGGCATGTCATCGGAGTTCATCGCCCAATAGGGCATGCGAAGTAATCGCTTGCGATACCCAAGCACGGAAAGCCCTTGCTTAAGGCGAATCAGCGCGCACAAGCCAAGGCAAAAACCGAGCGGGTGCGCGAAAACAGGGGCCAGCATGAACACTTGTGGGGCGATGACCACCACGATAGCGGCCATGCTAAACATGGCCGCGCTCAGAAGCTCATCAGCAGGGCGAAGCAGACCTTCGGCGTAACCACTCATTGCAAGGTCTCATCGTCTAGCGTCATCCCCCACTCTCGCTGCCAGGCGCAGCGCTCTTCGAGGATTTCAATGCGGCGCTTGACTTGATACGTCACTTTGTCTTTATTACTTCTCTTTTTAGCCGGCGGCAGCTCAAGGCGCTTTGGAGGTAAGCAGCGCTGGGCAAAGGGGTTGTCACTGTTAATGCTCATCATCGTCTCCTTGAGGTTTTAATAGCATCATTAAAGCGCGCTCAGGACTTACGTTGTGCGCCTGGCTTTGCTGGGCGAGTGCCAGAATCACCGGCGTCAGCGCCGCGCTTTCCAGAACTTGATGGGTGGTGTTAATCGCGCGTTGAATGTCGGCATAAGATAAAGCGTGGGTCGGCATGGGCGCTGTCCTCATTAAAAGTCGTGAATGTGATTATTGTTTGAGCTCACCGCGCTCGATGAGTACCGGGTAGTGGCGAAGGCCAAAAGCGGCGGCAAAGTCACGGCCTGCCACAGGGTAGAGTGTTAAGTTATAGCGCTTAAACCGCTGCCACCCCGCCTTCGTCTGCACATTGACGACCATCCCCATGGCGCCAATGCTCGCTAGATAGTCCCGCTTCGTACTGAGCCAGCGATGGGATAAAGCGTCATCCCCAACGATGAACAGAGGCGTGCTCACAGTTTGATTGAGCGTGCGTCGTTCCACCTTGCCAGGGGTTAACTGCGGCGTACTCACCGGCACCATCCCTTGCAATAAATCCGCGGCCGACAAGGCATGACTGCTGAGCAGAAAGAGTAGAGGGATGAGTGTTAATCGGCGATTCATGACGAGGGACTCCATTGTTGTAAGTGACGGGCAAAGGTGGCTTCATAGCGCCGAGCCGGCTCGCCCCCGCCTGGCCTATGAAAATATCCGGCCGCTTTTACCCAACTGCCGTGTTTACGCATGCCTTCGTTGAGTAAGACAGCGGCGTGATTGAGATTCACCGTAGGGTCGAAGACCTCACACGGGCGGTTAAAGTGGTCTTTTTGCCAGCGCCAGTTTTGCTGCGTGAGGCCAATATCCACCATCTGTGTGTATTTCAAAAAGCCATGCAGCGCCTGGCAAGCTTCAGGGTATGTCGCGTAGAAATAGGATTGACCTTTGACATTAAGCGTCCAAGGCCAAGGGCGAACCGCGCCGCTTTGCAACTGGGTTTTGCTTTCACCGAGCGCCAAGGAGTACAGCACGCTCGCAGGAATACCGTGCTGAGCGGCGACCTTCTGATACAACGGCGGAATGGCCGCCGGAGCGCCAAAACACCACAAGCTCATCATTAAGGCAACGCCACGACCGACCATTGGCCTTCCCCTTGCTCTGAAATGGCCACGGGCACAGTTTTGCCTTTAGCCAGGGTCATCCATAAAGCGCGTGTGTCGTGATTTAACGTTATCCACTGTTTCTCGACATCACCGTGGCGAACCCCGGCGACCGAGGCCCACGCTTGCAACGCTTTGTCATCACCTCCGAGCATGTATACGTCCACGGCCACACCATGAGAGCGCCATTGCTTAAGTGCATCGACGCAGGTGTCGCACTTGGCGCGAACAAACAGGGCGACGCGCTCTGGCAATCGTGGCCCTATCGGCTTCAAGTTAGGATAGAGCCGCGCCCACGCGGCGCGATACGCCACTTCCAGCGCCAACAAGCCATCGGTACGCTCTTTATCAAACGCGACCAAACGCTCAGCCAAACGCGCACGCTCTGCATCACTGCGCGCAAACTGAGCTAAGACCTCTAGGGGGCTTGCCTCTTGCATGTCATAGGTGAGTGGGCTTTGCATTAATTGCTCATAGCGCGCCCAGTCCGCTTGACTTAACTGCCAATATTGAGCGTCTTGCGAGACGCTCAGCGAGCGGGATTGGTTATGTTCAATGTTGGTTTGTGATGCTTGATTGCGCTCAAGCTCTGTGGCCCCTACCCAGAAAATCGGTAGTAAGGCGCACATTGCCCATAAGATGGAAATCTTCATCTTCATCCTTACCCCTCCCCGACCGTTAACGTTGTACGTTGGCCTTTATAAAGCGCCTCGATGTGGTGGTCATTAACGGCGGTGATTTTCCAGCCGAGATAATGTTGACCTGCTTGAAGGGCGGATAACTCTGCCAGTGTGCTGGCACCAGGCTTACCGACAATCGCCAGTTGGGTATGGCCCCGCGTTTGCACATCAAATAAGACAAAAGGCGCGGTAATGGTCGGCGTTTTTACTGTGGGCTTAACGACAGGTTTGGCACGCACGGGGGTCGCATGTTTTGTTGTGGATTGACGAGAGAGGCGTTGAAGTTTTGTTTCCAATACTTCTAGTTTTTTGCTGTCTAAGCCCAATTCATCCAAACGAGCGCCTTGATTGGATTGCGTGTTCATGAGCTCGGTGATTTCACCCTGTTGCTCATCGATGCGCTGGGTTAACCCATCAAGCGCGAATTGCAATGAGTTCAGCGCCTCAATGCGCGCTTGACGCTCCTTGTCGCGGCTTTCATTCATCGCCAACACCAAACTTTGATGCAGTGCGTCCAATCGCGAGTCAAAGCTTTCCTGTTGAACCGGTGAGAAAACCTGCTGATAGGCGAACAGGCAAGCGGCGCTTAAAATAAGGCTCCACAGGCTAAACAGTAGCCCTCTAAGTAACGTTTTGAGAGTGAATTTCACACCTCGCTCCTACGGTTGTCAGTGATGGGACGACCGTAGCAAAAACACCCAAGGAAAATCTTGATTAAAAATACATTGGTGGATGTATTTCTAACGAGTATTATTTTTTAAAACTATGCTATCATTATTGGTTTTTTTAATTTAAAGCGAGCAGCCTCAATTGATTTGGGCTCTTTTCTGGTAAACTCTTGCTTTAATTGAACAGATAAAATGACTGTATGAGCCGAAACCTGAAACACTATCAAGCCCTTGATGCACTCGCGACCCACGCGCTGCTTGCCCTCTATTGCACCATGAGTAAGCAAGGCGGGTTCTGGACCGTGAAAAGAAGAAATGAACGACTCGTGAAATTCATCAAACCAAAAGTCAAACAGCCTCAGTTTTCAACGTGTAAACCTGAAATCAAAACCATGCTCAGCATTGGCCGCAGTCCCATCGGCAACCTTGAGCAAAAGTTGTGGGATGTGAACCGTCTGAACCTTGAGTACCAAGCTAAGTTTTCACAGGCGGATGAACTCTACATCATGCTGAGTGGTCTATTTGAACAGCATCAATTCCCCTCGATGCTGGAAGACATAGAAAAAGATCTTGAAAGGGATACGCTCTATATGAAAGAGAAAGGCATTGAAAATGGGTTTGATGAAGACAATAACCAAATCAAACCACTGGCTATGACGGTTAAAACCGAACGATTAAAAGCGCTTATTGAAGCGGTGCAAGCTAACGGCATTTATCGCGTGGAAGTCGACCATGTGGATGAACATGAAGTGATTCATCTTTTACTACACAGAAAGGGATAATAAGCAGTTCAGCGTAGAATTTGGGATGCTATGACTCTTTTTTGCCTTGAGTATAACGGTGTTTGACTAAACACCCATTTTCAATCTTCACCGACAGCTTACCAACATGACAACGAACGCCATAACTGGTGTGCCTAAGTAAATCATCAAGGGATTGCGCTTCCTCGATGCGAAATTTGGGTTTCCCCATGAATCGTTTGAGATTGGCATTCATTAAGCTTGGTTTCGTGATTGGCATCATTAACTGTGGGTTATTCGAGGGTGATGCATAATATACGGTGTCAGACTCATAAGCATCAAATCCCTGTAAAGGTGCTCGCTAAAACCTCTTCCATATTCGCTAAAATTTCTAATACAATGAATCCAGAAGTAATGAATGTCAGGGTATAAAGAGGAAGAACTTGTGTCTTAGCGAGCGAAGCTACTCTGTATCATCCGATTTTTGAAAAGGCCCTTCTGAAAATCGCCTTCTTGTAAGGACTCTATGCCGTCCTACGGGCTGCGCCCTACCTGCACAGCAGATAACATACGAAAATGCTTTGCCTATTTTCCTATGCTATCTACTTTGAATTCGTAAGAATGTTTTCACGCTCATGTCGAGAAGATTAGTTACAACGTTCCTTTAAGATAGTATTCACGTTACCTTGAATATTTTCGATGCGTTTGGCGCGTTGACATTCCCAGGAACTCACAGGGAATTGTTTATCCCACGCGGTCATTAGCTGAAGTTGCTGCTTACTCATATTGTATCGAGGGTAAGCCTCTTCCATATAAAGGTACGTTCGAGCAATACGGCCACGAGCATTCACTGGTGGCTCCGCTTTTTTGTCATCAATTTTCATTGCACACGAACCAAAATCCGACGATTCGTCGGGTAGCATGGTGAAATTGTAATTGCTGCGCATTGCATTAACAGAACCAATAGCAGGAAATAGATTATACAAATCAGATTGCATGAGTCTGTATTCTTTATTAGCCTTGTTCGCGCAGCGGCGGCCTTTATAAGCCTGCCCTTTACTGTTGACGCACGACGTATCACCTTCACGCCATTCTACAAAGGTACGCCCAAAGTTTTCTGCTGGAACGACGTGCTCCCATTCTACTTTTTTAGCGCGCTTGACGTACTTATCGGACTGAAACCCGGACGGTGGTGTGATGATTTTTTTATCGTCAAAGCGAGCATTGCAATACAATGTCTCCCTATGGTCAAAATAAACCTTTTGCTCTAACAGCTTTTTGGCCTTACTGAATGATTCAATCTGATCATTCCCAGCAAACACGTACATAGGGGTTAACAACATTGCTGTAATAAGAACTCTCTTCACACTTATCTCCTACGTTTGAATTTTATTAGTTTTCCTTGGTTTGAATATAAATCCCACGACTCTCCCTCGTGATACAACAAATACCCGCGATGCTGCGTTTTTCTGAGCTGCCGTATGGCTTGACGGTAAGTGGTGCGTATTACGCGCCAATCATTACCATCGAGCATTTCCAATATAACAGGGTCGTTAATTTTGTAATCCATATCAGACCTATCTCTTTTTTAAACGCCCGAAGACAGCTAATCCAAGTAGAGAGAAAACGCCGAGAGAGCCACCACTACCGCCAGAACTTGGTGTCGTTGTTGGAGGGGGTACGGGAGTCGGTGTCACAGGGTTGATATCAATCACTTCATTGGTGGTTAGATGCAGTTGACCAGAGCCGCTCACATCGAGCTCATACGTACAGGTATCGAAAGCATCAATCGCAGGCAATGTTTGGCATGTACCGCCAGTGATCGTTACATCACCAACGACATAAGCGGCATCCACCACGGAATTTTGGTGTAAAGACTGAACCTTAATCGTTTGAGTGCCCGTTTCTTTGAGAATCGTTGGATAATGCCAGCCATTGAACTGCTCTAAAAGGAAGTCTTTGGCGTAGTGAAGGTCTGTGCCGTATGATAATCGACTGTGGCTAAAGCTACGATTTATAGCTACAACGTTGTTTCTATGCATCCATATACCGCCGCTGTCGCCTTGAATTAGGTCGCCCGATATTGCGGTTGATTCAAAACCTGTCGATGCTAAAGAAGATAATTTACCTATAATAAGTTCAGCATACGCTAATGGGTTATACCCTCCAAAACCATACGCTTTAATAGAATCTCCAATAGCTACGGTCTGTGTGTTCAAATTGGCAAAATAATGAATATTTTGGGTCTCAGGTATTTGAGGTAGCGTCCATACAGATACATCGTATTGAGAACCAGAGCTTGAATACAAATAATTAGGGTGGTCATCCCGACGGCTCGCGTCCATCGCTACCCCGTTAGCAAACGTGATTCCTGTTAATTCGGTGCAATGCGCAGCGGTTAATATTTGATTCCCACCGACCACCATCCCTGTACAGTTGTTTTTAACCATGTCATCAAAATCATTTTGCCAGTCCACATTAGTGCCATTAGTAATAGCAAAAACGGGGCTAGATAAGAGAGATAGGGTAAGTGCGAGCGGTGTTTTTTTCATGACCACATTCCTTTTATTCGTAGGCTTTTATTATAACAACGTAACACCTTAATTATCTGATTAATCATATTTTCTATCTATGATCTTTTGTTCTGATATCGTCTTTTTTATGATCGATAGTTATATGAAGCAAGAGGCGCACACCTCTTGCTTTTTATTATTGAGTCTGCCAACAGATGGCTTTTGCTGAAACCGCGCAGCCTCCACAACTCGCTCGTCCAGATTTTAAACGCCAATACCCTCCAGATTGATAGACGTGCGCATCCGTTCCTTTTAAACCACGACCATAATACCCGCTGACTTTACTCAAAGCACATGCCCAACCATTCGTTGACTTAAGTGTTTTGGTAATAACAGTGGTCGTCTCCCCCCCAGTCGAATACTCCACCACTTGACCTAGATTCGATCCCCCGACGTTCGGCTCTAACGGGCTACTATGCCTAGCAATATAGTCAGCGTTGCGAGCCAAATCCTCCGCTCGGTCTTGAGCGTCTGCTTGATACACGTCATCTAATGTGACTTTTGCTATACTAGGTAACGTGAAACACACCATCGTCATTCCGATGATGACCGATTTGAATTTTCTCATATCATTTCCTTTTCGTTTTAACGACAAGAAGCGGTTAGTAGCACTTCGCCGCTGGTGATTACGGCCTCTTGGCCGGTACTGTTTACCTTGACGCTGATCGACATCCCAACGCGCCATTGCGTTGCCGTTTGCGACAAGATGTAAGGTTTCAACCCTCCAAGGAGAGTGTAATGACGGGTATCGACGTCAACACTTGAAATGGACAGGTTTGCCTGCACGGTTTGCCCGCTAATACATTGAGGTTTGTCTACCCATTCACCGTGCCTTGCAGTGGTCGATTCTGAAAGTTTTGAACTCACTGGTATTTGCGATCCATCATTGGCTCTAAGCGTGACATCCTTGGCATTGGTAATACCGTGTGCTCCGCCTACATCCCAATCCTCTGTTAATGTGGCGCTTCCATCGCGCATGACAATGTTTTCGTACATCAGTGCTAACGTCGCTTGACGCAAGGTAATGTGGATATCATTACCTGCACGCTCAGCTCCTGGAATGTCAATCAACACATTTGAGTAACGTGTCCACTCTTTCGGATCTGAAGCCAGTTCAGAAAGAGGAATGCGAATGACTAAATGCTCGTTAAATGCCGGTATGTGCGTAAGGTCGGTGTAAAAGTAAGTACTCAGACGCGAATGGCTCCACGGCACATAATCTGGCAACTTACATTCACTGTTGAGTTCTTGGTCAATCGTGCAACTGCCCCAGTATTGTTCGGGGTAGTCGTTCATGAGGTTATCCAACGTTGCTGGCCAACTCGCTTTACTGGTCGCATCGACACCTTCTTCGGTGATTTTGTAGTATTGATATTGATGAATGCGCTCTATCAGTCCTCTTATGTGCTCACTGTAAGCTTTCGCTTTCTTGTCAGTTTGGTAGTCGTTATAAAATGGTAAGGCTGCTATAAAAATAATCAGACTGAGTACGAGCGTAAGGATGAACTCGACGAGCCCCACGCCGCGTTGTTTGAAGGCACTATTCATCAGCGAAGCTCTCCGTCGTAATGGCAGGTACTACGGTTATTGCATCAATATAGGATGGAGACATTACAGCGGGTGGCTGTTCAGTAATGAGATTGATGAACAATTTCTGATTTATGCCAACACTCACACCGGTCAGTAGACCGATCCCCCAACCTAACAAAAAATACAGTCCCATTTTGGTCTTTTGGTTCATCATTGGCCTCGTTTTAAATAAGAGCGTTTTCATTTTATTGTTCATCATTCATTCCTTTATTCGACAAGCCTATCTTTACCAAGCAAAACACGCCGTAGCTGGGTCAAACTCCATGCGTGACACATCGGTGGGTCCTTTAACGACTTCAAGTATCTTTAAAGTTCGACCTTGAAATTGCCAGCTGCCTATCACAGTTTGAGCCAGTTCGTTAAGGCGAGTCGCCTCCTGACTGGAGTGCGCTGTCAACGTGAGGTGCTTACCTATCACGCGGCCGCTGTTACGGCTCGCCTGATAGGCAATATCGAGCGCCCAAGGGCTGTTATCCCGGATGCTCGCATCCAACCACCCCTCACTGACCAGCGTATTGATGTTGTCGTCAATCGGTACGTGCAGACAGCCAGTGCGCTCGGTTTCGCTGCGTATCTGCTCATCCATCGCTTGCATGACCGCTGATGTTGTTCGCTTAAATAACGCTTTTTCGCGCGCGCCGTGGTAAGCCAGCAATAACCCGCTCACTACGCCTAACATGGCCAAGGTGCGCAGCGTACTGGCTAGTGTGAGGGAGGTAAGATTCATATCGGCTCCTTACAGTGTCACAGTGATGACGTTGCCAGAGACGGCTAAGGTCGCGCAGCTGGCGGCGCTGTTACAGTTACCGGCACTCAATTTGGCCAGCGTATCGGCCAAATCATCGATGTATTGCGTATCGATGTTGGTGATGCCCACCTTCACGCGCTGCATGTTCGCGCTATCGACCGTCAAGGTGTAATTCCCGCCATATTCATTGGTGCCAACGCCATCACGCGTATCACCACAAATCGTGGAGGACACCGCATTGCGGGTGGCACTGCACACTTTGCTCATGCCAGTACCACTGTGATTGACGCTTTTGACTTTCTCCGCGCCGGCTTTGATTTGCGTGACCGCCGAGACGGTATTGGCTTGCGCCGACCAAGCGGTCGCCATGTTGTAGAGTTTGACGATGCCAAGAAAGAGAAAAACGGCCAGGATGAGGTACATGATGAAATCAATCAGGCTGATACCACGTTGTTGGTTTGGGTTTGAACGAATGCGTTTCATGTTGTGTTTCCTTAGAGTTGTATCGAGATAAAAAGGGATGCCATGGCGCTGCCCACAAGGGCGGCGAGCAGCAAGATACCCAAAACTAAAATGACTTTTGGGACAATGAGTTTCAGCGTGGCCATTTTTTTCGATAAATGGCGGAGGTGTTGTTCGGCGCTTTTTTCCAGCAAGGTCGAAAGCGGTGCGATATCCCCCATTACGTTCAGGTTGACCTGGGCGTCACGGAGCAAAAGACCGGTATCGAGCGCGCGCCCTGGATTGGTTTCGGTTTCAAGCTGGCGCTGCATTTGGTTGAGGTGAGACTTCAAATAGCGAGACGAATACGCGTCCACCTCCGTCATGGCGGCTTTGAGACTCATGCCCGCTTGTGACAGATTGGCGAGCGTGGACAAAAGGTTGCCCGCCACCGCCATGCGATAGTCGCAAAATGGCCAGATGTTATCGGCCATATCGCGCCCTTGCCCTGTCCATATCGGCATGAGTAGCGCTTGAATAACAAACGAGCCAATGAAGAGGCTCAGCGCCACAAGCCCCGGCCCTGAAACCGTCTCTCGAACCTGACTGGCCATCGAGTGTTCAAGACCCGCAGTCGTAATGATTTCACCACTGATGTACACGCCCAAGACGCCCAATCCCAGCAAAGTCAGCAGTGGAAAGGCCATCATGAGTAATAGAGACTTCATCACGCCTTGACCGCCTTCGAGCTCTTTAATGGCAATGTCTAAGCCGCTTTTGAGCTGACCGTTTTGCTCAGCAATGGCGAGGGTTGACACCACGACGGGCGAGAGCCAGCCACTGAGCACATCGGTAAAGCGTTTGCCTTCCCCAGGCGCCTTTAGACCCGCCTTCCCAATTTTTTGCGTGCTCCCCGAGCCACTGCTTGCCAGCTTTTGGCAAAAATCCTTGGTGGTCATGCCGTACTGCGCGCAGGTACGCCACTGCTCAAGGAGGGCGGTTTGGTCTTTTTTGTCAAACAACCACTGTTCAAGAGACACCGACATGATTGACCTCCGTTTGGTCTGCGTTCGCCTGCTCATCCATCTCTTGACCGATTTGTTGATATAAAGATTGAGAGGACACCGGCATCAAGCCATCCACTTGCTCAGAGGCGGACGCAATGTCCACTTGACCAAGGGCGATACGATGAAGGGTATGGCGACGAATATCGGGCCAACCTTGCGTCTGCAGGTAACGACTCCAACCCAAATAGTCCTGCGCTTTGATGAACTCGCGGTCCGCATCTTCGATGGCGATAAGCTCCAACACCAACAAACGGCCACTTTCACCCGTTTGACGGCAATGCTCGCAGCCAGCAGGATGCTTTACGCGCACTTGATGATGCGCCTCGGGTAACAGCGTTGAAACTTGAGTCAACTTGGTTTGATAAGCGGCTTGCTCATCGTGATGGTCATAGACCGCTTTCGCTTCATCCAGGGTTAAGGCGCAGTGCGGACACAACTTTCGCACCAGCTTTTGATGGGTAAAGAGCTGCATCAATCCTGGCGCCGAAACAATGGAAGACGGGATGCCGAGCTGCTCAATAAAAATAGCCGGCACGCCAAGCGCACTATTGGCGTGCAAGGTTGAGAGAGCCAAACCACCCGTTTCGCCTTTGCGCGTAAACTCTTTGGTGGTGTCATGACTTCGAAGCTCACCAAACGAGGTGATGTCGATGTCTTGGCGAAGCTGCTCTAGGGCATAGAAGGTGTAGTCCAGGTATTGCCCCGAGCCATCGACCAACTCACGCTTGGGCTCAACCAAGGTTTTCGTGATGCCCGTTTGTTCAAACTCAATCGGGTCTTCGAGCGTATGGCAGCAACGCGCAACGCGGTCAACCGTGTCAAACAAGGCGTACACTAACGAGGTTTTGCCTGAGCCCATTGGGCCGGTGAGCACAATAATGCCTGAGCGGCGCTGCATTTTACTTTCCAGTAAATCACGTTGAGCAGGCAACAAATCCATATTGTCTAGCGTGAGAGGCTCACCAAGGGGCGTCAAACAACGCAGCACCAATTTGATGCCGTGACTGAGTGGCATCATCGCAACGCGCCACTCCACCATAATAGTGACGCGGTGACTTTCTCCCGTTTCATCCAACTTTGTGATAGAGCAAGGGAGTTCAAAGCGGTCATTGAGTGGCAGTCTGGGTGAATAGTTGGAGTTACCCAAACTGAAGATATACGCCGCCAAAGATTGCCCCACCGCGCGGTCAAGTCGCTCAGCGCTCTCCCCGCCGGCAAAGATTTTGAGCCTTTCACGGCGCCCATCCACGCGCAGCAAAATAGACGTACTGTTGCGGTGCACTTCAAGGTGAATATCAGAGGCTTTGACCTCCACCGCGGCTTGACATAGCTGCGTCAGTTTATCGCCATAAGCCGACTCCAGCGCCGCTTGCGTCTCTTGATTAAGTAGCGTGCGCGCCATATCTAGTAAGGTTTGCACACGCGTTTCATCGGTTAATTTCACCATCGGGGCACGAGCAAAAAAGCGCCCGCCACTGAGCGATTCCGTCTCTTGTACGTAACGGCGAATATCGGCGTGTTTTGGGCTGTCATAACAGTCCACCCAAATCACCCCCTCCTCATCCACAATGGTGTGGCCATCTTCGATGCACAGCTCAAGTAAGGTTTGGTCGTGCAATAAAGACAGGTCATGTCTGGATTCATTCATCAAAACCCCTCCATACGTAGAAAGCGATGCGCGCCGTTATCACGCAAACGAACGCCTTGCTCACTCACGCTGACAATCGACAAGGTTCCGACCACGGTGCCTTTTTGCACTTTATGCCAACGGCCATGCACGTTAATGCGGGCTTGCCACGCTCCGTTGTCGATTTGCACAAGGCTGCCCAACATCAAGCCGGCGGTTTGCACCTCCTTTGACGCTCTTGAAGACGTACTCACCACCGGGGTCACGCTGACGGGGGCGCCGATGAGGCTCAACTCGGTTTCCAGACTGTCCGGTTGCGAGCGTAAATTTTGCTCACGCACCTGCGCATCAAGCGTCGCCATGTTGAGCTCAGACAGCTTATTAAGGTACGTCTCAATATCGTCGCTAAGAGGTGGCAGGGGTGCGACCGACTCTGGCTCAAGATTGAGTTTGGCCATTTGCTGAGCTAAACCATCACTGACGGCCTCTACAGACTGCTCCAGAGCCATCGGCGCCTCTGCGGTTAATGTTGATAAAGACGTTGAAGCGGGCGCCTCACTACCCCACTCAATAGGGTTGTCTTGCTCGGTGTGCTCCGCGGGCGCACCCGCGTACTCGGACTCAACGTCAGGAAATAACGTGGTGTAGCCCATGGCTACGGCCGCCGCGCCCAACAGGGCGATGAGACCAATTTTGACTGGGGGAAGGGTCATATTAGAGACCTCCATATAAAGTGATGGAAAAAGAGAGTGACCAACGATGTGGGCTCACCGGTGTCAGCGTGAGCGCCTTCATCGAGAGTGGCATGACCGCAAACAGCGCCGCCAGGGTGTTAAGCTCTGAAGCGCTCACCCCTTGATGCGTCACCTCCCATGTTTTACTTTGCCAAGTGCTTGATGACTTCTCACTGCTTTGCTGCGCGATAAAACCCATGGTCACGAGCGCGTCTTGTAAGCGCTGGTCTGTCGGCTGCATCGGCATCACGTGTGACTGCCAGTAAGGCAGCCCAGACGCGAGGGGTAAACGCAGCGTGTGTTGGTCCCCATCGTTGCTCAAAAACAAAGAAAATGAGTCATGTTGACGCAACCATTGTTGCCACACACCAATAAGGCCATTAGGCTCACGCTCAATAGTGGCCGTCAGCTCTGAGCCTTGTTGAGTCAAGCCTTTGACTTTCCAACCAGGAGGCAGTAGAGCAAGATGGGTAGCGCTCAATAACGCCCCTTCCATGACCGTCTGTGCGCTGACCGTTTCATGCAGTACCAAGCGATACATTCCCCATGGCGGGAGCGTTTTTATTTCAGGCGATGCGCTCTCATGACTCACTTGAGCAGTCGCAGGCTCGTTAGACTCAGAGCGCTGAACATAAAGCGTTAAAGCGACTATTGCGACGAGTAACACGCTCACTCCAATTATCACTCTGCGATTGTTTAAGGGTTGAGCGGGTGTCGTTAACCGGTACAGCTCCAGTAAGCTCAGCTCTTGGTCGCTTGGCGGCACTATGCGCTCATGGTTTTCACTCACGGACTCAGCTTGCAAAGATTCAACCAAGAAAATATATGAGGCGCCTGCGTTTGCTGCGCACAAGTGATAGTGCGTGTCAGTCCAGATTTGGCGCACCACACCCGCGTCAATCAAGGTCGCGTGCCACAGGTCTCCGATATTCTCGATAATGGTGACACTTTGCTCACCAGCCTCTTGCTCATGGAGCAGGCCGCGCGCGGTTAACACATCGAGCCACCACTCGCTGCGCGCCACGCCTTCACAATCACTGCCATACAGACAGACCCAGTCACCACGCTGCGACACGTACTGATAAGGCTGCTGGCTACGGCTTTTCAGGCGACGAATCGTCTTAGTTGCGTGACCGTGATGGGGAAGAGACAGTAATTCCATCATCCGTCCGCCCTCCGTGGAGTGAGGAGCACCAGCGTATCGACGCGCTGTTTCACCGCACTGTTACCGCCTAAAAAGGGGATGCCCAGGAAGGTACTTTCTTCTGTCGTGGTGTCGATTTGTGACACTGAGGCCACCACAATCGTTTGTCCGTATTTGAGCTTGTTGGCAAAATTGATTTTGGCTTCACGCATTTGTGGGAAGACCAAGGTTTCACCGCCCACCTCCTGCGTTTCCAGCGATTCAATTTTGGTTAACATGCCCGAAGTTCGAAGATAAACGTGGTCGCGCTGAATGTTCGGAACGACAATGAAATCCACCCCCTCACTGCGCTTACCGCGCTCGGTATCGGTGGTAATGACGCCCTCGTCACTGTCTGAGCTGATGTTTTCAACAAACTCGATGATGCGCTCTTGAGTGATGTGGTTGGTTTGATGGTTTTGCACCAATATCGTAATAGGCGTTTCCGTCGATACCTGCCCTTGCTGGTTCAGTGCATTTATCAAGGCCGTCGAGCCCGACCACTTGCCGCCGCCAGTAAACGCAAAGCCGGGACTTGATGAGCCAGAAACCAAATTGGTACCAGGAATGAAAAAGCTCAGGCTGTTGTCGCCGCCGATATCGCGAACAATATTCCAGTCAATCCCTCGGTCGTGGCCAAGATTGGAGCGAAACTCAAGCACTTGCACTTCTAAGGCCACTTGGCGCGTCAGCGATTGTTTCGACTGCGAAACGAACGCCACCACTTCACGCATACGCCCTGGCGTGGTGCGTACCACTAAGCGAGACAGGGACGGCACCGCTTGCACAGAGCCCACTAAGGATTCTTGTGCATCTCCCTCTCCGGTTAAATCCGGGTCGAGTTGCAGCAATGCTTTCACGCCCAGCGCCACCTCCCCAAACACATCCACATTGCTGCTCGACAAGGTGACGTATTGCCCGTCCACTTTCGCAGAGGCTTCCTCATCGTCTCCGCCTTCGCTGCTTTCACCGCTGCCAATCTGGTCACTGAGCATCCCTGGCGGCAATTCCAGTTCAAAGGTGCGCGACACAAAGCGTTCGACGTTCAAGGTGTCCCCTTTAGGGGTGAAGCCAACATTAAGCTGACGCTCAATATCATTGAGCAATACCGACAGTGAGCCGTCATGTTGAATACGCACGCGCGTATTCGGGCTCACGCTTGCCCCAAACCACGCTTGTTTATCAAGGGGTGACAACACATCGCTGAGCACCATGCTCAGTGGCAAGCCCGACGCAGGCGTGCTGACACGAACGGTCTTACTCAGATAGTCGGTATCGGTGCGGCGCTCTATCGGTATCAGGCTGGCCGGGGGCTGCTCAATGCGTTCGACTTTGAGAGACTCACGATGTCGGTGGCGCTCGATGTCACTGAGTACCGAGGCGGACTCATCATTGCGCTTGTCGTATTCATTGAGCCCAAGGGTTTCACACCCTGAGAGCGTTAAGAGCACGCCAATGAGACAGAAGGATTGAAAACCCGAGAGACGAAATAGGTTCATAATGGCGTCACCTCTTTGATGTAAATAGTTTTAGTCGCATCTAGGCGCTGCGCTTTGAGTGGATAGGGACCAAGCAACGTGGTCATGGCCATGCTGATGTCACCTTCTTTGGTGACCAATGGATAAGGCGTGAAGGTAAAGTCAGCCACAGGCCAAGACGATTTTTCATCCCAGCGCCAGCCATAATGCCCGGTGACCTGCTTAGTCGCCGCTTTCAATGTGTCACCTGAGACCATTAAGGTCGTCACGCGCTCGCCTTTCCACGGATGAAAAGCCAACAGCTTCGACGGTGTGTTTGAGTACAGCGTTAACGTATTGATAGGCTGATTAGAGGCCGCCAGCGCTTTCACGGCGCCAGACAACGAGCCCGTTCGAACAAAATCTTGCGTGGCCGCTTCATCCAAGGCAATCAAAAATGCCTCATCTTGAGCAAACGCTAAGGGTTGGTCGCCATGTTTGTAAGCCCAGCGGGTTAAGGCGCTGCGAAAGCTTTCTCCCGCGTGGACGCGATAAGTGGTGAGCGCTTTTTTCTTCACAGACGACTTAGACGGTGTCGATTTTACTTTTGAAGTTGACGAGGCTTTAACCTGCATATCGCTGGCGAAAAACGCATCATTGTCGTCCTCAAAGCTGGACCACACCTCTGATGAAGCGCTTTTAGACGCCAATGACTTTTTCAGTTGCGGGGTCATGACAACACTTGACGAGCCATGTTTTTTTGAATGAGAGGCAGAAGATATCGATACGGCTTCGTTCGCTTTCACTGTGCCCGCCAGAGGAGACATACCTTCTGAAAATCCAGTCACGGGTTTCGACGCCTGCCATTCGTATCCATACTTAAGTCGAAACCCCACATTGCGACGAACCACATCCTCTTCAAGCGAGAACGCTTGACCGCCAATGACTTGTAAGGCTTGTCGAAGGCTCATGTGCCCCATATCGGTATGACCCAAAGGCAAAGGTTGCGCATAGAGCTGCGTTTCGGCGTAAGATGTCGGGGTGCGCAGCGACACACCACTGCCTGACAATAAGAACTCAACGCCGTCTTTGATACTCATTTTACTCATCACAGGTAAGCGAGCTTCAATCGGCACGCCTAAGATGTCGGTCATTTGGTCTCCTGCAGAGCGCTCAATGACATAACGTGAGGTCTGCACGCTGCTGCCCGATAATTCGGGGGCGGTGCGAATATTTAGTGGGGGTGGCGGCGTCTCTACAGGCTCAGGCGGGGTTTGACACCCGGCCAACAAGCCTGCAAAAGACAACATGAGCCAGCGCGTTTGCATATCATTCTCCTGACAATAAAAGACCCCGACACGCTAACAAAAAGGCAAGAGGAAAATCTCGATTAGAAATACATTGGTGGATGTATTTTTAACGAGTATTTATTTTTTAAATTGTGATATAATTACTGGTTTTTTAACTGCTAAGCATTAAACCTCAAGTAGAGGTTTACATTTACAGTAGAAACAAAAACGCCAGCTTATCGCTGGCGTTTGATGTTAAAGCGTTAAGTCAATTCCCTTGTTCATTGATACAGACACTCTCCTTTATTGTTCATAAGACTGCCACACAATGAACAGTGACCTTGTTCATCCGGTAACACCTCCTCTTCTCGATATTTTTTGCAAGTCGGCCACTCAACCTCGTCGCTCTCAGGATTTTCAACCGAAAAGGTAAAACCCAACATGCTACGAAACCAGTCGGTTTGATGGACATCAACCTCATGGTTTTTCACCTGCAGCTTTAACTGCTCCAATTCTTGAAGGTGCGCACAGCACTCGTTATGAGAGTAAATCGAGAAGCCGAACTCTTTTGTCCACTTCACCACCGCTTCAACCACATCGATCGCAGCATCTTGCGCTGATTGACTTTCCGTTATTTTGGCCAGTGCCATGGTGCCTTCATCATCATACACATAGATAACCTGCATCAGCATTACCCTCCATAGTGGGGTTTTGCGCCCATTTCAGCGAAAAGTCCAAAGTTGGCTCTCAGGCCTTTAGTTACAATGGATTCCGAAGAGTAGTAGCGAATAAAAAGACTCCACAAAGGAGCTCACGGGCTTTAGAGGTACATTTAGTCGAAGAAGGATTGAAAAGAGAGGATGCAGAAATAGCTCTCGCATATATAGACGGAAGAACAAAGATTTTTTCTTTTTAGTACGTGAGCATGGCGAAGATGGCGAAGAGCTGTATAGAATAAACTGCATCAAGGATAAATGCCGATTTAAGTATAATTAATCTACCGAGACAGATAGATCTAGGTGTTCAAAGGTAAGGAATCTCAATGATTCCTTACCTGAACAATCGCGGTTTAACTCACTTCAAAATGAATGCCTGACTGACCCAACTCCTGCTCTACAATCTAAACACGGGTATTTAATGAACGCCTTCAGGCTGTTTTCGCAATTTCAGATACACTAATCCTACGAAAACCCTAAATTGACCGTAAGCGTCTGCGAACCGACTCATTGACTTTTTAATATCAACACAGATACCGCCAACCAAGGCGGTATCTGTCATTAGAGGCTCTTCACTTGCCGCAGCTCGACATCCGCTCGCAGTCGTCCCTCCTTCTTCAAGCGAGCAATCACATTGGCGTATGAGGAATGTTTGTCGGTGTTTAATATTTTAGGCTGATAGTCTACGTCGTAATATCTCAGGCAACGCCTAAGAAACTGATAAGTAGCTTCTTTATTACGTTTGTGGGAGAAATAGAAATCCAACGTCTCGCCTTGTTTATTGATAGCACGGTAAAGGTAGTGCCATTTCCCCTGCACTTTTACATAGGTTTCATCAAGCTGCCACGAAGAGTCTGTCCGGATAAATTGATGGCGACGTAACTTCTTACGTAATGTCGGGCCATATTAAATGAACCAACGATAAATGGTCGAACGATTAACCGAGATCCCCCGTTCTGCCAGCATGTCACTGAGGTTTGCATAACTCATCGGGCTCGAACCAGACAAGCGAAGGCACCAAAGGATGATCTCAGGGGCAAAGTGTTTCCATTTGAATTCGGGGTTGGTCATTGAATCGCTGGATTCGATGGGAAAGAAATGATTCTGAGCCCTGGCCTGATTTTTTGCAACAACACCGTATAAAGCACTTAGCCTCCATAGGGCAATCAAGTGTTGCGTTTCATCTGGAGGACGGGGAACTGAGTTATATAGCCCGTAGCATAATCTCTAATTAATGTGATCTCTAGCCCAATCACTTAATATGCACTTGATTGGATCATATGTTGTGCATTAAAAATGAACAGCTTTTTTAGCGCATACTAATAACGTCAAGGCTTAACAATATGAAATTAAAACAAATTATCGCTTTCAGTGCTCTGCTCATGGCTTCATCAGCTTTTGCTAATACCTCAACCTACGTTTATTGTGGGCTGCCTGATGGCAGTGATTGGGATTGGCTATTAGATGGCAATAACAATTATGAGACCATTGAGGGGCGGTGGGCACGTATCAATCAAGCGAATGGCACATACTTCAAGGTATTTCGAGTAAGCGAGGCTCTGTTCGATTCTAAAGCGTTTAGCTGCCCTGGGGGTTACGTCCCTCAGCCAGCAGATAGTGGTACTTCTCGCTGGGAAATATTTGAAGTCATTAGAGCTGATGGCACCAGTTATTTTATTGATGGCTATAAAACCTACTACAACTCCGGTACGAACTCAGCTGCGGATAATTTCCAGTTAAGAGTTTAAAGGCCGTATAGTCTAAGTAAAGCTAGGGCGTGTTGATCTTTGTTGTACATTTCGTGTTCAACAATACATCGGTAGCCACATTAACATGAATGCCAGCGATAACATGCTGGCATAATTCCTTTCTAGCTTGTCAAATCTACTTGAAATAGCTCGATAATGCTTAATTCTCCCAAAGGCATTTTCGACCAAGTGACGATACTTGTACAGACACCAATCCATACTATCTTTGTCTATATCTTGTCCGTAATTGCGTTTAGCAATTACCGTTTCTCCGCCACACTCCTTAACAAAAGTACGGAAAGGTTCGCTGTCATATCCTTTATCACAAACGATGGTATTAACTTCATCGAGTTGCTCAACTAAGCTTTCGGCATGCACTATATCGTGGCGTTGTCCCTCTGATAAATCAAAGCAAATCGGCAGGCCACCACTATCCACGGCTAAGTGAATTTTGGTTGAGTTGCCCCCGCGACTTTTGCCTATTTGCTCTGAGCTTTCAGTAGCTGCACCTGTACTATGCTGATGCGCTCTAACTATAGAGCCATCAAGAAATACCCATTCAAAATCAGCCATACTAGATAAGCTTTGAAAAGATTATCTAAAACCCCTTTCTTTGAGCAAAGATTAAATCGTCTGTAAACGGTACTCCACTCTCCGAACTCAGAGGGTAGATCCCTCCAAGGAATACCTGTTCTCATTCGATAAAGTATTCCTTCAAATGTCATTCGATGTTCAGTTTTATCGTAAATACGACTTGTATTTTTCATAACTTGGAGTGGCAGTTCCCAGCGAATATCAGTTAGCATTGTTCTTGGCATGGTATTGGTTATGGTTTTACTTTTGGCGAAGCAAATTATAACTCTTTACCATGCTGTTCAAAAAACACTCACGAAAGATCAACACGCCTTAGTAACTCTAGCATCGGAGGCTTCTTTTTCATTCACAATATGTAAAAGAACTGAGCTTGGATACGAAGGTACTGAAGGTTAAGCATTGATGCTTTACTAGGGTAAGCATGGCGGAACCTGTAAATTGTTACTTTTTGAATATCTATTCGAAACATACTTAATAGCAACTGAGATAAATGCTATTTTTCACCCAAAAAAGTAATATCAGGAGAGCTAATTAGAGTTTTATATCTAAGTAACTTTTGCCCAAAAATCAGTTAGTCTAGATTTTGTTCGATTGTCGATTATGTCTGCTAGAGGATGAATTGGAGCGTAGTAAATTTACTACGTTGAATCTTAGTCGTTGTTCAAATCTGCAGACTTTCGATGCAATGTTATGCGAATTTATACTGCAAATAGTATTGTAAGTCTTTGATGTTTGGTTCGAGTTATGCTGACTTATCCTGCAAGCATCAATTGCCAATGTGCCAACCATAATTTCTATACTTTGCTTTTCATCACCATAGTTAACTATTGCAGGAATCAAGCTATCGATTGAACCGTCATAATCACTAGCTAAGTCTTTTGAAATAAATTTTTTCGCATAATTATCTAGAATGTCGTTTGCATCCATACTCTTTTTTCCCTTGGGTGTAACGGTGTTTGACTAAATACCCATTTTCAACCTTCATAGAAAGTTTGCCTATGTGGCAACGAATGCCAAAACTTGTATGGTCAAGTAAGTCCTCAAGAGATTGCGCTTTCTCCATTCGCAATTTTGGGTGACGTAGGAACGCTTTGAAACGGACACTGCTTCGTTTTGCTTTAGTTATTGGCATCAACATCTGTGGGCTTATTCGTGGATGACACATAATAAACAGGCTCAAACTGATATGCATCAAGTTTAGTTGGAAAGTGCTCGCTAAAACCTCTCCCCCATTTGCTAAAATTTTCAAAGCCATGAATTCAGAAATAATGAATCTCAGGGGCGCTGGGAAACACTTATGCTCTAGCGAACGAACTCTGTTTTTGGAGTCGTTTGAGCAAGGTTTATGGAACCCACACTTTTCCTCGAAAAGTTCCTTCTGATTAAGACTCTATATCGTCTTACGGGCTACGCCCTACCAGCACAGCAGAGAGCATAAGAAAAAGCTTCACTTATTTCCTTATACTATCCACTCTAACTAAGAGCGAAGAGCACGGCTAGAGCATTTTAATTCCAGTCTTTAAAAGGACTGAGCGATATTCGTCATCAATAGCCGCTATCTTCTTTTTTCTTACCATGCTGATGCTTTTACTTGTGTCTTGTTTGAAAAGACTTAGTGCGATTTTCCTCAACACATTGAAAGCTAGGGCTCCAGTACCTCTACGGATACGCGACTCATCTTCTCTGAACGTTACATCTAACATCCAATGCATGCTTTCTACCTGCCAGTGGCTTCTTATTGCATCCAATGCCTGCTGCGCGTTGAGAGTTAATGAACTGATATACCATCGGGTTTCCTTCGATTGTTTACCACTCAATTTTTCTTCAACCGTAGCGGTCACTTTGATTACACTCTGTAAACCATCCCAACGATAACCTTTACCTAACCAATTTCTATCAACGATTAACTGCTCGCACAGACGAGTTTCAATGCGTCCATGACCAACACTGACTTCGCTGTACTCATCATACGTCTCTGAAGTCATGCCTTCTCGCATTGATTTATGCCACCAAGCTTCAAGCTCAGCTTTCATTCCTGAGTGATTGCCTTTTAAGGCTAGTACGTAATCCGCTTTACCTTTCACTATCTGTTTAGCGATGTCTTTTTGACATCCCATTGCGTCCAGCGTGATGATACAGTTCTCAATATCAAGCAGTGTGAGTAATCTTGGGATAGCGGATACCTCGTTGCTCTTCTCATCAACCACTACTTGGCCAAGAACTAGCTGATGCTGACTACTCCAAGCGCTGACCGCATGGAGTGGATTTCGCCTCTCACGTGTATCAAAAGAACGTCTAGCAGTTTTACCATCGATGGCAATGACATCACTCCCAGTAGACTCAATAAGACAACTCATCCAGCTTTGAAACGCGCTCTCAATTTCTTCTGGCTTAAGACGGCATATAACGCGAGCGATGGTGTCATGCCGTGGAATACCGTATTCGAAAGGGCGATAACGTCGGAGCCAATCTAGGCGATGAGAACCAAAATCCTCAATTTGCTCCCAGCCTTCCGCTCCTGATAGGACGGCACTAACGGCTAAAAAGATAATATCGAGAAGCTCATGTCGCTTACATCGATCAATACGTGGGTCTTCAATCGCTTCAAAATGTTGGAGAAAAGAGTCAGGCATACTTAAAACATTACAATAGAGAATTACTAACTGCTCTGATCACCCGTTTATTCAAAAGTTCCCATTTTATAATGATCTTACCGTGGAGCGAAGAGTAAGAAGTAAGCGATACTGCTTTGATAAATCCGAGTATTGAAGTATGTTTTCTCGTTTGATGTGTTTGTAATAGCACAATACAAGAAACTCAAATGGCGAGCGCCAATAAGAATGATAAGAAGCCTCGATATGAATAGGAAGATTTTTCAACTGCTCAATATTACAAAGTGGCCCCTGCTTAGCCAATAAAGGCGACGTCAGTATTAATGATTGACCATTATATTTAGGAAGCAGTTCAATTAATAATTCAAGCTCTCGATACGTGTCTCTTGTGAAAGGCTGAATTAAGCTCTGTAGATGGACATGGTATTGGTTGCTTCTGAATGACGGGGCAAGACGCAGCAAGGTTAACTCCTGAAGCTTAACCGTCACGCTGTAACAAAAACCTATCCATACAGAGAAAAAAAGAACGCTTCCATAGATATACCAAGGGAGATGAAGCGGCACTAACCATACAGCGATGACCAATAACATGACGATACTTTTGATACCCCAAATCAGATTTACCTTAGCTGATGGGGCATGTGAAAAGGTCAGTAGTCTATGTAGGAAAATGAAAAGTAAAAGTGTGTTGATAAAAAGTATCACAATATTATCCTATCAGGTTCAGTTTGACGGCAATAAGCCACGCTTGTTGGGGCACGATGAAGCCGACAATTGAACGACGTGAAAGCGTCATTTTTTCCATCCCACTCCTTCGCGGTACAACAAATAACCGCGATGATGCGTTTTTTTGAGCATTCGTCTGGCTTGACGGTAAGTGGTGCGTATCACGCGCCAATCATTACCCTCTAACATTTCCAGCACTACAGGGTCATTGATTTTGTAATCCATATCTCACCTTATTTCTGTCTTAAACGACGGCCAAACACAGCTACTTTAAGTAGACTCAAATTTCATGTAGACACAGTTATCCCTATGTCGAATCGTTCAATATTTATTAACACAAAATAAAAAGTAATGAGAAAAGTTAAACCAAGTCGAATCCAAATATTAACGGAACAAGAAGTCCATGAACTTTACTCCCGTCCCGCATTTAATCAGAATGAGCGTGAAGAGTTTTTCTCGATAGATCCGAGTATCGAGAAGGCGCTATCAAACATGGGAAAGATTGAAACTAAAATTTATTTGATCCTCCTAATTGGCTATTTTCGAGCCAAGCCTGTTGTGCCGCAATTTAGATTGCGAGACGTGAAACAAGATGTTGATTACATTTACGCCACTCACTTCCCCAACAGAAAACCGAAATATCCCCTCATTGCTAAAAGCACACGAGCGACACTGATCTTGAAGATGCACGAACTACTCGGCTTCAAACGATTAACCAAATCAGCCGAGAAGGCGTTATTAGAAAGATTGCAAGATGTGGCTACGATATGTACCTATCCTAAATACATTTTTGATGAGAGTTTGGCTTTCTTCGGTCAACAGCGCATTGGCTTGGTTGGATATTCGACATTACAAAATATGATCACCACTGTCTTAGCAAATGAGCGACAGCGAACAGAGTCAATTCTTTCAAATCAAATGTCAGATACAACTCGAGCCCAACTTAAGAAAATACTACACACCAAGGGGCAGCTAAACCAACTATCAATACAAAAAGGCTCAGCTAAAGACTTTACTCCAGCAGAGCTTAATCGTGAAATAGAGGCACACAATACCATAAAGAGTGTTTATCAGGATGTGAAACGCCTCATCAGCGAGCTAAGATTGTCACAAGGGAACTTGAACTATTACGCTTCTATTATCCGGCATCAATCTATTTACAAAATTCGTCGATTTCCTGAATGGCAGGGGCTGTTGTATATGGTGTGTTATTTATTCTTTCGCTACCAAGAAACGAATGACAAGTTAGTGACAGCCTTTCAGTATGCGACTCGAAAACAAAGAGAAGCCGCCTCCGCGGCAGCGAAGCAGCAAATAGCCGATGAATTAGAAGTGGTTAGGGACAAGCTAACCCATGCAGGCAGCATATTGAAGCTTTTCGTGGATGACTCAGTGAGTGATCAAGTCAATTTTGGTGATGTACGGCAAAATGCCTTCGACATCATGTCTAAAGATGAGCTACAGCTTATCAGTCAGCACCTACATCAAAAAAACTTCGACAAGCGTCAGTATGAATGGGAGTACATCGACACCCAGTACAGAAAAGTAGTGAAGACGATAAGACCTCTTTTTCTTGCTATTGATATTGAATGTGAGCCTGGGCAATCATTGCTTGCCTCTCAGTTGCAGGCGGCAAAATCAGAACTCCAAAAAGAAAAACATATTTGCACAGCAGATCAGAGGCTTATTCTTAAGCAAGATAAGGGGCACATCGTAGAAGCAGGCAGTGCTAATCCGCGGCGATTTGAATATTACTTGTATCAAAAAGTTTCACGAATGCTTGATAGCAATCATATTTTCATCAATGAGAGTGCAAAGAATAAGCGCCTAGAAGATGACTTAATCCCTATTTCTGAGTGGGAGCATAGAGAACATATTATTGTTAATACTGGGCTAGAAAAGTTAACGACTCCTATTGAGAAAACGCTTACCAATTTAACACAGACCTTACGTAAGAAAATGGAGGTGGTCAGCCGCAACATTAATGACGGTGCAAATGATTTTGTTGTCCATCAACCTAGATCAAATCAACTCACTTGGAAGCTTGCCAATAAGCGCTGGAAGGAGGAAGTAGATAATCCCGTCTACAGCCAACTCCAACATAAGGGGATCATCGAAATCATGGACTATGTCCATCAGAAAACGGGGTATCTCGATGCATTTAAGAATATAGCGACCAAAAAGCAAGGCAGTAAGGCAAGAGAAGAAGACTTATTGGCGTGTATTTTTGGTAATGGTTCCAATTATGGCTTACACCATATGTCGTCGATATCAGACCGAGCTATTGGGGTATTAAGATCAGTGAATGATGGGTATATCAGACCAGAAACCACCAGTAACGCAAATGATGTGATTTCCAATGCCTTGGCAAAGCTCCCAATATTCAGCTATTACACAATTAATGAATCTGCTCCGTTTGGTAGTATTGATGGTCAAAAACATGCTTGTCGTATAAACACATTTAAAGCGCGATTCTCGGCAAAGTACTTTCGTAAAGGGAAAGGTGTTTCGGCTCTCACACTAGTATCAAACCACGTACCAGTGAACACTAAAGTCATTTCAGCGAATGAGTATGAAGCGCATCATGCTTTTGACTTACTCTATAACAATATCAGTGATATAGACCCAAAAACTCTGGCCACCGACACTCATGGCGTCAATAACGTTAACTTTGCGATCCTTGACCTATTCGGATACCAGTTTGCTCCACGCTATGCCAAGTTTAAAAATGTCTTCCATGATCTGTTTGAGATTGATTACGGAGAAGAGTTCGTTTTGAGGCTGCGTAAGCCATTTAACACCTCCTTAATTAAGCGAGAATGGCATAATATTCAAAGGATTATCTGTTCGCTAAGCCGTAAAACAACGACGCAGAGTACCATCATAACGAAACTATCTAATGGTAAGCAGAATCAACGAACATTAGCGGCGCTTAGAGAATATGATCGGCTCATAAAGTGCCTCTACGTTTTGGATTATGTTGATGATTCAGAGCTTAGACACTTTGTTCAACAAGCTCTGAATCGCGGTGAGGCCTATCACCAATTGCGCCGAGCGATTGCTTCAATCAATGGAAATCAGTTTCGTGGTGGGGATGATTATCAGATAGAACAATGGAATGACTGTGCGAGGATCATTGCGAACTGCATCATTTATTATAATTCAGCGTTGTTATCTAGCTTAATTGAAAAATTTGAGAAGGAAGGAAACCAAAAAGTCGTGGAGTTGATAGTCGGTCTTTCTCCCGTCGCTTGGCGTCATATCCAGCTTGCAGGGAATTACACCTTTGGTCAAAAAAAGGACAACATAGTTTTAGAAAGATTACTTGAAAACTTAGCGCCACTAGGAGAAGAAGAGAAGCTAGAAATGGTCGCGTAAAAACTCTATATGCTCTCAGCCATTGTAAATAAAGGGCTGAGAGCCAACTTTGGACTTTTCGCTGAAATGGGCGCAACTCCCCATAGTGAGAGAAATGCTCAAGCACATAGTCAGGCCCCACCACATCGTAATAGCCCTCCTCGTTCTCTTGCTCAGAAAACACCAGGTCTTCCCAAATCTCTTCATGGTTAACCCCGTTCACATACTGGACGTAACCGGCAAAGGCGCAGCCGCATTCAGCAAAGAAGTGGGTGAGCGTGGTCTTTGGAAAACGACGCGCTAGCACCTCTATCGGTGGTATCGCCGGAGACCAAGCGGTATCAAACTCCAATTGATTCTCGCCTACCTCTAGAACAGAGACTCGATCCCACTTCGTGCCAAGGCGTTCAACGTTATCGTCAAATCCCGATGGAGTTTGGCTGTCACGAGCAAACAAACCACCATTAAAGCCATTGAGCTCAACCAATAACATCGGCGGCGCTAACGCACTAAGAGAAAAGTTCTTAGACGCTTGCTCTGGCTCAGGTAAATCCAGCTTTGCCCAAACAATATCGAGTGGTAATCGACGAAAATAGAGTCCTGTCCAATCTGAGGCCTGCTTTTTTAGCAAGGGTGCCATCTTCATTCTGGCGGCTTTAGGTAAGTCACCCCAATAACGCTGCTTGAGGCCGCTTTGATCAAAAAGCGCCAACAGCCACTGGCAGACCTCCTCATTGAGTGCCACATCGGGTTGTTTCATTAACGTGACAAACTTTGTAAACGCACGATTTTCTGGCGTTGAACTTCCGACATCGCGAACAAGGTCTGGGTAGAGTTCAAAAGTCATCGGGTAAGTGGGTTTTAACAGCCCACCGACACCGGCTAAAAACAACTTAGCCGCAGCGCGTGACGCTTGTTGATGAAGCAGCGGTTTGGGTTGGGTCATGAGTTCGATGATGGCATCAGAATCAGGCCCATCGATATGAATTTGGTTTACACACCAATTTGGCATAATCAGTTCCTCTTAAAAAAATAAAAGGATGCCCCCACCAGGGAGACATCCCAGGTGGGTGGGGGCGCAAAGCGCAATATGATTAAAAAAGCCCCTATCTAAGATAGAGGCTTTAAGGTTAAGTCGAATTGAGGTTTATTTAGCGATAGCGGCAACTAATGCTTATGAGAGCAATGTCATTAATATCTGCTCTTTAAACAGTAATGTCACTGTACCCACAATGATGGTTCCACAAATCGCCCATTGCAATCGATCAAGCTTAGAACGCACTTCTTTAACTTCGGTTCGAACATCCGCAATGTCTTGCTTCAATTCAGTACGAACATCCACAATCTCAGTACGAACTTCGTCAATACGTCGATTCAGATTACGCTCTGTCTCTTGCAGCTGCTCTCGCGTCACGGCATGTTGTGACACATCGAGCAAATGCTTCATCAGATCTTTTTGGGTAAATTCGTTTGGACTACTCATCGTCATTATCTATTCCTATTCTTTGTTAACACTATAACAAAAAAGACAGAAAACCCCAATCCCCGACAGGAATAGAGGTTCCTGTCGGATGGGTTACATTACGGTTAAATCAACACTTCCACGACGTTATACGAAACATACGGACCATGAATGGTTCTCGTGGTACGTCGAACCACTCCTGCTTGCTCAAGAGCGCCTAAAAATCCAGCGTACTCGTCGCAATCTTTGATGGCCGTTTCATTCTCGTTGAAGTGATTGTTTGGTAAACACACCGTCGGAGTGCCCATAGGCTCCCCTGGAAACGAATCCGAAGCTTCATTTCGTTTTGTATCGGCAGTGCATAACTGGAGCGCGATTTGCTTGTTATTGCGATAGTGATGTTTAGAAACGTCACAATCGATTTTCTGCCCACCGGCCAGTGTTACCGTCACCATAAGTTGAGTCATATCATTTCTTCCTAATGTAAAAAAGAAGGAATGACCCCATAGAGGAGGCATTCCCCTCTATGGGTTTATGGGTTGCCCCTAATGTGAGCGACGCTGAAATCTCAGCGTGTTCACATTAGGGGTAGATTCATCCCACACCATGAAATCATGGCTAAGGCGTTGTTGGATCACTTCAATGTCTTCGACGGGGTAAAAGCGACCTTCACGCATCATAAAACCAGCGTTTGCTAGTTCTGGTGGTGAAATATCACTGCCCCTCGCCACAGAAAAAAGCGCCGTGGCTTTTGTCTGTAAAAGATTGAGTTTGTCCATCTTGCTCTCCTCTAAAATAAATAAGGAGAGCCGTCGCCAAAGGGGAACGAGTCCCCTGTGGGTTGAGTTAATAGTTAATTCAATTTCGCTTGTTCAATACGCGCCTCTAAGCGTGCATTAAAACGCGCGTCCAGCATGGTCTTTTGCCACCAATGAACCACCGCTTGCGGCTCATCAGCATCAAGAAGATAAAACGTACACAGCCAACTCACCACTTCGGGCTCGCTGTACAGCGTATGTTTCAATTCAGTCCAATAAACGCCTGTTACCGCTTTACCGTTACGGAGTTTTTGTTCGATGTCATCGAATAAACCAGCGTAGTTGCAAGCTTTGAGATAACCGCGTTCATTTTCCTCCATGTTGGCTTCGCACTTAGAGCAAAACTCTTGGTCACACTCATGATGGCTACAGCGAGTACAATCCAACGAGTAAACTGAATTAATGCAACCACCCAGCAACTCATCAAATTCATGCCTTACAGCAGCTTGACCGCAGCAAGGACAGGGTTCTTCATTTGTGAAACCATTTGTGTCGAGTACGCTATCTAGTACAAAGGCGTTATACGTCTCTTGAATCATCATTGTATTGTTCATTGTCGCTCTCCTAATATTGGCAAAAAGGATAAACGTCGCCATAGGGGAACGTATCCCCTGTGGGTAATCAATGACAGTAATAAAAAGCCCCAACACACGAAAGTGTATTGGGGCAGTCAAACATCAAGCCGCTTGCTGATTTGCATCAGAACCAGTCGGTGCTGGCGATTGTACAAGTACAACGTCATTCACCTTCAGATACTTCACTTTGAGTAGACGCCCCTTAATGGTTGCGCCAAACTGACCCGCTTTCGTACTGTGGTTGCTTTGATAAGTAAAGGTGTCGAGCGAGATATCACTGATAGTAAAACTCAGTGAGCCTTTATCGCCACCTTGTTGGCTAAAGTCGTAGCTATCAAGACCATGCGCTTCAAAAAGCTCAATCGCCTCTTTCCCTACGACTTTGCAGTCAATGTACGTTCTTTCGTTATCATCACCACGTAAACACGTGATGGTGGTTGCGTAGAACGGGTCACCTTTTTTCGGTGTCACTTTTCTCACGCGGTTTAGAAAACCAAACCCATGAGTGTGAAGGTCGAAATAAGTGTTTTGATTGTTATCAGACATAATGTTTTCTCCGAGACAGGCTGCACGAGAAAAAATCACATCCCACCATGGGAAATAATTTTCCCGTGGGGGTGATAAAAAGTCGGTGTATAGCGCCAAAGCTCTATCAATATAGGCTGAGGGCAGTTAAGTACGCTTTCACTTCTTTAAAAAGAAGTCACGACACATTTCAGAAAGCCATTTAAGGGGGGTTAACCCCGTGTGTTTAATACTATTCGTCAGTATTCAACGTTTAACATCCTGAGGATAACAGTCCAAATGGGCTTGTAAAGTGATTTATATCACATCTTATTTGATTAATTTTTCATCATTATTAGTGTCTGATATCGGCAGGCAATAGTTTGATCGCAGTCCCTAAGCATCGCGGCATAACACGTCTCTGGACAAAAATTAGTTACAAATAGCTCACGAATAGTATTCTTTCGGATAAGGAAAAGGGCTCTTCTCCGCTTAGATGAGTCTATAAATTAACAATAAAATCAATAAAGCATTGATTTATAATTACTTCCTGTCTTATATCTTAGTGTTGTAGTTTGTCGTTATTATCTTCCGCTCTATTTAATTTTAAAGGTCAATCCGTACAGTCTGTAACGCTCGAAGAGTGCACTCATTCAGTACTCGTCAAATGCAAGCGAGACAGACGCTGTAAAGTCGTTGACCCTGAGACTGGAGCACCGCGTACCGTCGACCACTATGTTCAACGTCGCCTGTCAGATTTACCTGTAAGTGGTCGCCCTTGCGTAATAGAAATTGAACTGGCTCAGACGAGAGATAAGCTCGGCCGAAGATTGATTGAAGCCACTGATTTTGTTGATAAGGGTGGTCGCTATACCAAGAGATTCTGTCACTTTATTAGTGGACTATGCCGCTATATGAGCATCCATGCAGTGTCTAAGCATTTAGACATTCGCTGGGAAACCGTGAAAAATATCGATAAAGCATTTCTGTTATCTACCTTGCCCGCTTTAGAGCCTAAGAAGTTGATCAACCTTGTTCATATTGGCGTTGATGAAGTCGCTAGGGCTAAAGGCCATGACTATATGACCGTCGTTTATGATCTCGTTTCAGGACAACTTATTTGGGTTGACCATGGGCGGACTTCAAACGTACTTATCAACTTTTTTGAACAATTATCACCGCAAACGAGAGACGGCATCCAAGCGGTATCAATGGATATGGGGCAATCTTACCAATCAGCAGTGAGAAACGCTCTTCCGAATGCAGACATCGTTTTTGACCGGTTTCACGTTATGCAGAACTACTCTCTTCTGATAAGGAAAGAGCGTAATAAAGCGTTTAGGAAAGGAACACATGACGAGAAGAAAATGCTTAAAGGGACGCTATTTTTACTTCTCAAAAATGCGCCGAAATTAAGCGATAAGCAGTCAGATAGGCTAGATGATTTACTTGAAAGCAATAAGACTCTTTGTACGATTTATATGCTCAAAGAGCAGCTTCAAGCCTTATGGGATGAACGTAATTTTGACTTGATGATCGCAGCGCTTGATGCGTGGTACCAGCTTGCTAAAAAGACGAGGATCTTATCTCTCATCAACTTTGCAGACGCGCTTTGGGAAAGAAGAGTTGGGATCTGCAATTATGCAAAATATAAGCTGACGAATGCCCGAGTGGAAGCAGGGAATGTATCGATAGGTCTTCTTAGACGGAGAGCCCGAGGAGTAAGGGATACTGATTACTTTAAATTGAAGATTAGACAAACCTCAATCCTAGAAACTCACTCTACCATTTACCCAGAAATCAAGCTCATCTAAGCGGAGAAGAGCCGAAAGTCTAATCCGATTAATACTGAATATAGCTGATATGGCAATACCCATCAGCATCTTTGGTGGTGAACACAGTGACGTTTCGGTTTACTGCTGAGCTTGCATAGACAAAACGAAAGCGTTCAATTAACACTCAGTTTTAAATTAGGGTAAGAGTTAGGTCTGCCACACATTTATTTTGTCATGAATTAAGCCGCTACTGTTCAGGTAAGGAAACATTGAGATTCCTTACCTAATAGTTGGTATCACAACCCGATTTTATTTTTTGAATGCTGATGGGTACATAGATTTATATAAGCCATCTAACTTTTGATTTGACTGACCTAGAACGAACCGTGTTTTCTTCGAAAATATAGGTAAAAAAGAGGTAAAAAATATTATTACCCCCATGTATCCGATTAAACAGTATTTCTGTTCGTAATCAAAACTTTCCTGAAAATAACCAAACAAATAGCTTCCTAACGGTATGGTTCCAATACATAAAAACAATATAGCACCTTCCAACTTACCTCTGTAAGAGTTTGGGACTGCAAAAACCCGAACACTATTACACGCTACACCTTTAACAGTAAGTCCGAATCCAGAAATGCACAAGCCAAGAGCTTTAATATAAACCCAATCAAACACAGAGAATAAAATAACGCCAATTCCAATCATCATATTACCTAAAACAATAGGATAAATACGCTTATATAAATTGAAATCTAGTTTTGAAATTAAGGCTGCCCCTGATAGCATTCCAACTGCAAACATGGATTCAAGTAGGGCTAAGGTCGTAGCATCAGACTTCAATTCACGAGATACATAATATGGTAACACTACCATTAACAATGGTGTTAATACGAAGTTATTAAGCATTGCTGTATAACATATGATCTTTTCGCTTTTTATATAATGTAACGTTTTGAATCCTTGTGTAATACGGCTTATAAATTTCTCACCTTGGACAATATCAACAGAAACACTTCCTTTTTCATTAATGGATAAAAATAAAATTAACACTAGTGAGACCAAGAAAAAGGACACAACAACAAGACTAGCAGGTTCAACCCCCAGTAAAGCAATCATTGTCCCACCAATAACCGATCCTATTATTGATTGTGCCGAATTAAAAGTAGCAGCTAAACTAACAGATTTATCCAGTTGTTCTTTAGTTGCAATGAATGGAAGCAGAGTGTTTATGCTCGCGGTAGTTATGGAGTTAGTTACAGCCAATACACATGCACACATACTAATAATAGTAATTGATCCGCTATAAACACCAACATCAATCAAGAAAATCAATGAAAACGAGAGTGAAAAAATACCTCCTAAAATGAGGATGTTTTTCTTTTTAA
This sequence comes from Vibrio sp. L3-7, assembly GCF_963898195.1. NCBI lineage: Bacteria > Pseudomonadati > Pseudomonadota > Gammaproteobacteria > Vibrionales > Vibrionaceae > Vibrio > Vibrio sp. L3-7. Next base: position 76,803 of record NZ_CAWQUW010000010.1, read on the forward strand.
ATCTGTCAAAACTGTCACCGACTAAAGGTAAGGAAGTAAGATTGAAAGCCCACATTAGGGCAACAATTGTACCTAAATCTAGGCTATTACTAGACTTGGTAACGATAAACCAAACCAATATAATGTTAAAACTTCGATAAGCCAATAGGCTTAATGCACTTGCAATAAGAAAAAAATACAACCTCATATAAACCCAATTCTATAATGAAAACTAAAAAACAAAACTAAAATAGCCATATATTGAACTATATTAAGTTAATTAAAAACCTAAAACGACAAGTATAAAAACTAGAGATCAGACAAATGAACAATTTTCAGAGCAACCTGTCAAATCAATAGTTTTTAAGATAAGAAGTAAATAATTAATTATATAAAATTAACGCTATACCCGCTCAACTTGAAGATGCAGGTTTCATAATTTGAAAATTATCCGTAATTCTGGATACCAGTGAGCCTGCAACGTTTGGCAGCATCACATTGAAAAATTCATTAATAGCTATTGTAAATTCAATGATCACGGGTATATAAATTAAAACTAAGTATTTTATCCTTAACTTCCTGAAGATCTTCTGCACTTACAATCGAACCATTAGAAGAAACCCAACTAAAACCATCACCCTTTTTCCTAGGAAATAAATGTAAATGGAAGTGAGACAGTTCGTTGAACTCTCCATTATTCTGAATCATTGATAAACCATCGGCACCGAAACAGTACTTTAATAATATACTTAACTCTTTTGCCTTTGAAAATATCTTTCTAGATACATTTTCAGGTAAATCCCAAAAATCTACGAAATGTTCTTTGGGGCAAATTAAAATATGCCCTCTAGTAATCGGTCGATGATCTAAAAAACATATAATATCGTCAGATTCATAAATTACGTGAGACTGTTCTATACCTTTTGAAATTGAACAAGCAATGCAATTAATCATAAACTACCTAACACCAATATTAAATTCTCTTTGCATAATACAAATTGATAGCACAAACGTCAAAATTCGATCTAATTCCATTCTCGAACTTGGTTCTATACTTCTGAGGCTATCGAATGACTTTAGAACCTTCTTGGGGCAATAAAATGGCTGATCTTTAATACTCTGCGAAGTAAAAGTATCACCCATGTAATCATACAAAGGAGAACTTACTAAGTCGCTAGAATGTACTTTTACTGGAGGAGCCATAAATGGTTCTTTACATTGATTGAGCACAGTTGGATGTACACGCCCTTCCATAGCCGCCCTTAACAAATACTTTTCAGTACTTCCTGAAATTTTCAATTTGCTTGGTACGCTCATAAGAAACTTATAAAGATTATGATCTAAGAAAGGCACCCTACCTTCTACGGAATTAGCCATTTCTGCCCTATCACCTAAAACATTTAAAATATAAGATGGTAAGACCGATTCTTGCCACAAATTCAAAGATCGATGTAATATGTCACCCTTCATTGTCTTCGACCAATCAATGTGCTTTATAATATCCGTATAGGGGGTCAACCTTTGGTGATGAGCACTTAGCTCTGGTTTATATAAACTTGAAAAAACTTTACCTCGCTGACTTCCCGTCCTCATCATCCCGGGTTTGTAACCAAAAATTTCTCCAAATCGCTCTAAGTCTTTCTCGATCTCTCCTTCTAACAAAAAACCCGGAAACTTAGAGTAATTCCCATACATTTCATTTAACAGTTTTTTGCCATCTGATTCAGACATATGTTGGCGTTCATATCGAAATACATCTTCACGAAAATGGGGGTAACCACCTAGAACTTCGTCAGCCCCTTCACCAGTTAAAACAACTTTACATCCATTTTGACGCACAAAGCCACTCAGTAGTACTTTCGCTATACCGTGTGTGTTCCCAAAAGGTGTTTCGAATGAACGAACTGACTTATCAAAATTATCTACAATATCTTGCTCAGTAACTCGTAATACGTTCAGTTTCGAACCTACAAAGTCCGCTTGAAGTTTCGCCCTATCAAGTTCATCGTAGTTTTCATTATCAAATACAATGGTATATGATTCTGGTGCTTTACCACTGACTCTTGCAGCTGTCCCTAATACCGCCCCTGAATCAATACCACCACTCAAATAACAGCCAATATCGACATCAGCAACCATGCGTTGTTTAACTGCATCGTCAAAATGCTCAAGGAAACCAGTCACAAAGTCATGCTCATTGAGATTAAGATCCGGTTCATAGGAACCTTTTTCCCAATACGGTTTTATTTCAACGGAATTATTATCCGTAATAGTCAAATAGTGACCTGCTGGTACCTGGTAAATACCTTCAAAACACGAATCTCGACTAGGGTAAAGCATTCGCTCTGAGCTATATACAGCGGATTGATTCCAAACAGGTTTGACACCAAGAGCCAATAGACCTTTAATTTCTGAAGATAAATATACACTTCCGTTACTAATCGCATAATAGAGAGGCTTAATCCCAAACCTATCACGTGCGGCCAACAAACGTTTGTTAACATCATCCCAGAGAACAAAAGAAAACTCTCCACGGAGGTGATCAAATAGATTCAACCCATAGTGTTTGTACAAAGGAAGAAGTATTTCACTATCTGATTGAGTTCTGAAAGGATAAGATTGGCGATACTTCTCTCTTATATCTTTATATCCATAGAGCTCACCATTTACGACAGAAACAACAGAGCCTGTATCATCTACAATTGGTTGTAACCCTGAGTCTAATCCGATTAAGCTTAATCGAGTATGCCCCATAGAGATGTTGCCATCATTTGAAGTCCAAATGTTTCGTTCGTCTGGGCCCCTATGATTGATATCATCAAGTGCACGACGAACATTATTCACATCTACTTTTTCTAAATTTGAAAAGTTATATTGACTAACAAAACCACACATAAACTATCCTACCAAACTGGAGTAAGTAACTCGCCACTGTTCGTTTTTATTCTAATATTCACAATATCTGTCTCGACATCGACCTTACTGCCAGTTAAGATTCCTACCCAGCCAGCCCCATCAACACCAACTTTTTTTAGATCGTCATTTTCGTTACAAAGTTGAACATGTTTGCTTTTAGTAGATTCAGGTATATGTATGCTTCCCAGTTTACAACTTTCTGGCGCACCATACGTTACCCCCATGCATTCAATAAGATTGCCCTTGTAAGGCGATTCTAAAGGGAGACTATTCGGGAAAAGCGTTAGTCTAATAACATGCTCCATAACCTTCGACAAAGGTATTGAGTTGGAGTCAGCTATCAATTGAGATATTGATCCACCTGCTATTCGTCCGATGTTGGCGTCGATCAAATAAGACTTTCCACCAGAAGCTAAAAACTCAGAGTGAAAATATCCATTCTTAAGCTTACTGCGCACAAGCACTTTGGAAATAATTTCTTTAGCCATGGCAAAAGAACCTGGATCTATCTCTTTTTCACCAGGAAAGTAAGCTACGGTCAAAGTATTCTCATGTCTTTCCCTATAAGTCGCGCCAACTATATTGACATCACCGTTTTCTATATAGCCTTCTAAGCTAAAGAACTCCCCTTCGATGTATTGTTGTGCTAACCAAGTACCCTTAGCCAGACTTGAACTATACGTTTCTTCTATAATACTCGGTATTTCATTAACGTTGGTTTCTAGGTCAATCGGAAATGACCCAATACTAGCGCTTATTTCAGATGGCTTAACCACTAACTTCCTATGCTTATCAAGTAATTGAGAAATTTTGTTCGGGTTAAAATCTGTAAGGTTAAAAGATAGCGTTTCCGGACTTCCCTCTAGGGCAAGTTTGCTTGTAATTTCTTTTTGTAATAGATAAAGAAGTGCTAAATCTGGACCGTTAACGTCTAGAGCTAGTGCAACTTGTATAGCATTACGCATCGCTCGATCAGTCAAAGACATTACAGCTTCAACATCAGAAATATCGTTATCTTGAATACATTGAATTATATTTTCATAACGAGATGTATCTTCAAAGTATAAGGTATAACAAAAAATATCTTTTAGTATATCCCCTCGATACAGCTCAGGGTTAAGAATAAATACAGGCTCGTATCCCATGTTTTCACAAGCCTTTGCTGCAGACGGCGAGCTAATGTGTGATGCATCAATAAATATTATTTTTTTCATTACGTTACCATATTTAAACTTCGTGACTATTTATCAAGCTATCGCAGATTACTTTACTGCGTATAGATACCGAGCTAATTGAGCCTGCATCACCTAGTCCATGCGTTGATTCGCATAATCCATTTAGATAGAACGATTTATATGTTCTGTTTGTTCCTGGCGGTACGAAGTCTAAACTATAATCGCGGTTTATCTGTAAAAGCCCTTGTTCACTTTCATTAATATAGCCCTTTACATTATGTAGTAATGGACAGTAAGTATCATATCTATCCCCATGACCTAAATCTTTAAAGCCTGTTGCCAATATTACGTGATCAAAGGATTCAGACGAGCTCTCATTTAAAAGTTCATTTGTATATGAAATTTCTATTGAGTCATCCTTTTCTACAACATTATTAATCTTACTGTTATTCCTTATAAACACCCTCTCTCTCTCTAAAATCTTGTCTTCATATAAACTTTGATACAAACCATCAAGCACATCTTTATCAACAGATGAATAATTAGAATTACGTAAATGTGATGTAAGCTTTTCCTTTTGCAAGTTAGATGCACTATAGAAGTGATCAATGAATTCTGGATAGAAAACCTCATAAGAAAATGGACTTGTATCTTTAAGCTTATAACTGAAAGATCGTATCAGATTAGTTATTTTTGCATTAGGGAAGCGGGACTTCAGATCTAAAACAATTTCTATGGCGCTTTGGCTGCTTCCAACAACACAAAAAGTGTCCTCATCTCCATTTTTAATGTTGGATATGTAAGAACGATAGTTTGTAAGATGAGTCGCTCTACCATTGCTTATGCCAGAAAACTCTTCTGGTATGTTAATTGAGCGACCATGGCCTAGAACAACTTTTTTGCACAGGTAAGTATCACCTGTTGAGGTTGTAACTTTGAAGATTGGTTCTTCATTTTCAAAGTCACCAGTATATTCAATACTGACGACTGCTTCATTGTACTTGACTTTGTCCTCGAAAAATTTGGAGCACCATTCGATGTATTTTGAATATTCTGTTCTAAAAGGAAACTTCATTCCTAGATTAAAATGAGAAAATAGCCTTCCATGTTCAAACAAATAGTTTATGAACGTATATCTACTTCTTGGATTTACTGGTGTGATCAAGTCTCGATGAGGAGAATTTTGAATGTCGCTCCCAGGAATCGTCATTTCTTCTTGCCACTTCGAATTGGCTTTACTCTCCAAGAACAACATAGATAATTGGCTATTGTTTTCTTGTAAGGAAATTGCCAAACCTATGTTAGAAACGTTAAAACCCACACCGATAATATCAATTATATTACTTTGCAAAATATACCTTTACTTTATTAATTTGTGAGAAACAAAAAAGTCGTTGATTAAAACCTCTATTACATCTTCTGTATAGGTAGGCTTTATTACTATTCGGAAACAATTTACGGCCTGCCCATCAAACAGGACTTCGCTATATGGCACCAGCCACCCTAGGGATTCAAATTTCTGGCTTATATCGTCATAGGTAGACTTATCTCCCCCTTCAATAAACCACGACAAAATAGGAAGCTGGTGTTTTTTATGGTTAATGAACTTTACTTTATGAATATCAGATAAACGTGACTCCATATAATTTTTCATTCTGTACAAATATTCAATGTTTGATTGGTAACCGATAAACCCATAGCGTTTTATCAAATAATATTGAGAAATAATCCCCACACAGTTTTGACTAAATGTCACACCTAAATGATTGAACTCTTCTTTTAAATAGCCGATTCTGCTCCATAAACCTTCGGATATTTCATTCTTATTTTTCCAGAGAATCCAACCTATGCTAGGATATGTAAAACCGTATTTATGACCTGAAACACTTATCGATTGAACAAGCTCCAATCGGAAATCCCATATATATCCTGGAAAGCTAAATGGAGCTACAAAACCACCACTGGCAGCATCTATATGAATTGAAATTTCCCTTCCTTCCTTAATCGAATAATTGAGAAGGGCATTGTGGATTTCATAAACTGGGTCAAACATGCCTATACCCGTGGTACCAAGTGTTAGACCCACCCCAATAGTATTTTCATCTACAGCAAGCAAAAATCCTTGAGTAAAATCTCGTTCATCTTTTGTATACTTAACAGTTTTAACATCAATATCGAGTATTTTTGCCGCATTAGTCCATGCAGAGTGAGAGTGATCGCTTATTACAATATTAAGTCCCTTAGAAAGTCGGCTTCTTTTTTTCCAATTCAAACATGCTAATAGTATTGCTTCGCTTGAACCTACCGTACTTAACCCAAGTCCATTCTCACTAGTATCAATGTTGAATAGCTTAAATAAAAAGTCGATGCAACTATTATTCATATCTTGAAAACTGTGATATTCATTTGCATTAACTTTATTGTAACTAAGGGAGTTTTTTATGACTTCAGCAACTTCGTCATCCATGTTAGTCAAACAATATGTACCTAGGTTTTGCCAAGGTTGGATCTGTTCCGATAATAGCGTCTTAATATGCTGAGTTGTGGACTTGATCGTCATAGCATACTTTTTCTCAAAAGGTATTGATTTATAAGCTTTCTTTTCAGCAATCAACTCCATAGTATTCTCTTTTTATTTTAGATGAGTGATATGAAAAATTAATTAAAATATAATAACCATTAGTTTATTAACAGCTATTAACAGCATTAATAGTATTATTTTTATGTATTTATTGACCTAGTATTCGTTATTGAGGATCAATTTATTACTATGTTTGACTTAGAAAATACTAATTATAAATTAAATATCCTCATACTAAAGACTGCAATCTTTAAGATATTAACCCCCATCAGTTATTCATATACCAGAGGTTTTGATTTTCTACCCAATCATCAATAGCCATAAACAAAGATTTCATTTCTTTATCCCCGTTTGTTTTCGTAACAAACTGCTGAACCATTGCAACACTGCCGGTTGGGTTTGTATATTCCGTACCAATAACACCTTGGACTTGATAATCTTCAACTCCTTTAATAGTGCAGGATTTTGGAAGTGACATTAACACTCCTTTTTTTGGCGGAATTAAGTACCAACCCCAAGTGTCCTCAGGTTCATGTATAACATTTTCAAAATCTGGCTCGAGACCTGCCTGAGCTTGAACATGAACCTTCCAAAGGTCAATGTTCATAGAATAATTAATTGTTTCCCAAATTCCTCCACCTCCGCAGCGTGATCCAATTTCACAAAAAACGAATTTTCCATCTTGCGTTTTCCAAAATTCTGCATGAAATGTAGTTGCATCTGGAGAAGGTAAGTTTTTCAGTACCTTTTCAGTTAGTATTTTTAATGTTCTAAAATCAGCGCTATCTTTATCAACGAAAATACTACCTAAAGGTTTATTCACTTGGTAACTAAGACAATCATTGTAATAATAAGATGCCCAAATAAATTTAATTTTACCATCCTGATAAAAGCCATCAATATGGTACATTTTCCCGTCAATAAATCCTTCGACTAAGAATTCCTTTCCCTGTTCATAATCAGCTACCACACTCGCTAATTTTTCCTCTGAACTTATTACTTTCGTACCTATTGAGCCGGCACCATCTACATCTTTGTATACACATGGGAATCCAAAGTCATTAACATGTTCAATTAAATCTACAACTGAATTGCCAGATTCCCAAGCTGCCATATCAACTTTATCTTTGAGGTAGGTTTTCATCACTTTTTTGTTTCTATATGCATGCGCTGATAAAAACCTTTGTCCCGGAATATCAAACATATCCCGTAACTTGCCTACTCGTTCTAAGCCGTGCTCATCTATTCCAATCAAATGAGTAATTCCATGTTCTTTTATTATCTCAACGGCTTTTTGTACAACTAAAGAGTTTTTCCTAAAGTTAGTAAAGTAGTGATACTCTTTAAACTTCGATAATATAAACCTTGGTGACACACTCATGTTCTGATGAATAGACTCTTCACCTATAAGTAAATATAATTCTGTATCATTTCCTTCAAGCCATCTGTAAAAAGGAACACGTTCCAAACAAAATGGAGTAATTACGAGTATCTTTCTCATACGCAAACCTTCTAAAACCTCGGTGTTAGTTATCAAAAAATATTTATTAAAATCGAGGATGCTATCGGAAACTCACCCTCCTGTAATATGAAATAGCTCTCATTATTTACAGTTCCTCTATCGTAAACTCCATAGGTTTATTTTTTAAATTTGTTGAAGAATTTATCGGATGTCTACTATTATTTATCAATTTTAAATTATCATTTTTTAATTTCCATTCGTGGTTTATAAATTAGCTAAAAATATAAATAATAGCACCCATGAAATCACTTAATATTACCGAGTCAAGGGTGTAAATTAACTGGAGATGCACCTTACACACACTTGTGTTGCTTATCAATGTGTTGCACATCTTTCATTCTGAATAATGTGGCATTTTTCACAAAACCTGGGTGGATGTTATCAATTATGTCACTATATGTAGCAACCCCGCTTCTTTTGTGATAGAGCCGTAATCATTGTAGATGCTTGATTTTCAATAGAATTAGGATCACGCTACGTATCATGAAAATTACACTGACTCCTCAACAGAAACGGCAACTCGAACAAATGCAAGACACTGAGCGTGATAGTCGAGTTTGCGACCGTATTAAGGCTGTTTTTCTGGCTTCTGAAGGCTGGACTCAGCTAAAGGTATGGCTCGTTATGTCAAAGTCACCGCCCCTATGGAAATATTAGTTGGTTCAGCCATTAACGTTTTAAAATATGTGCTCTATGATGAATACTTGCTTAAAAAACTTGGTGTAGATCAAGCCAAGTTGTTTGTGAATGTTCTGGCTGTTTCTGGTACTAGTCTATTTTTAGCTTCTCTTGCGTCCGTATTTGCTGCTACAGCCGTTGGAGGTGGATTGATTTTAGTTGGATCAAGCTTTTCTGTTTGGGTTGTAGATAAATTTACTGATTTTGAAGAGAAAACAGTAAATAAAGTACTGGAGCTACTCGATGAATAAACAACTTAAAGGCTTATTAATGGGATGGTGGGTTATATGTGCATCTGTTCTAACTTTTATAGGGGGGGCGTGGTTGGCTAACCATATTTATATTAACCCTTTGACAGAGGAAAGAGTTAATAAGTTAATAGCTGGTCCATACATGTTCATTTCGTTTGTTAGTGGTTCAACAATAGGCTTCTTGATGTTCATTGCTCCCATGAATACTATTTCTAGACTCTTTCGAGGTAGAAAGCTACATATTAAAACTATAGCCATATTACTTTTTATTTTTGGTGCGAGCGGTGTAGGAGCTAATGCCTCTATTTATCTATTTGTTATTAACCCTAACAACATGCTCGAATGCCCGAAAAAAAGCGGTTACAAAGAGAACTTAATGCGTGGCTATGTTTCTGATATTTCCTTGTGCGAGAAGTTCTAGCATTTGTCGATTATCATAATTGGTTTAATCCGCATCTAAACCAATCTTTTTCTGGTGCGATGTTTCTCATCGCACTAGCTCGTCACAACTAGCTTTGCAATATCAAAAGTTATCCATGAATTGCTTAATTAGCAAAACCACTGACAAGCTTTTGTCCGTGCGACCTGAAGTCGTATGAAGCGTTGTTCACCACGATAAGAGTGAACCATCTGTATCACCAGATGACCCTAGGATTCTGAATAAAGCAGCGAATCCGACAATGTAACGAAACTCGGTTATTAAACCGAGTGGGAACTGAATCGTGAGAGGACGTTCTTCCTGATAACCACAAATCGGGTAAGTGCTAGGGTGTCAGTATGATGAACGTAAGTGAATCCACGTAAGGCGCGTTATGCGATGAAGCAGCGGAAGTGGTTAATACGCTGTGGCCAAAACGGCAATGAGAGTCGGAAAGAAGTTGGACAGTACTCTTTCGTGATCGTTGTACTCTCCGCACTATAGTGGGCATCTAACCTGATATTGTACGCAACATACGGAACAGGGTAAGCCTGTATATCTCCCTTTGGGAAAGTAGTCTGCGAAGATTGCCGATAGGTGTGCAGGTAAAGGAGGTTAGAAAAAGCAAATGTCGCTTTGTAATGAAGTGGATACAGGTTTACATCTGGCGCGAAAGCGAGCTGACTTCTAACTGGTCTCCCGTTGCAAGATGATTTGAAGAACTTTATTCAAGGGGAAACGCAAATGGTGACTTCATCAGAAGTTAGTGCCTCTCCTAATGGCACTCAGTGGCAATCCATCGATTGGAAAGCCGTCGAGTCGCACGTGTTAAAGCTTCAAATGCGCATTGCAAAAGCAACCCGAGAGGGAAAACACAGTAAAGCAAAAGCTTTGCAGTGGGTCTTAACGCACTCCAGAGCAGCTAAATTACTGGCTGTGAAGCGAGTGTCCCAAAATAAAGGCAGTAACACTCCTGGAATAGATGGTGTCATCTGGAATACGGATGCTCGTCGAATGACCGCTGTGAATCAATTGAATCGAAAAGGCTATCGAGCTAAACCTCTCAGACGCGTCTACATCCCGAAAAAGAATGGCAAACTCAGACCTCTAGGCATTCCATGTATGATAGATAGAGCGCAACAAGCGTTGTATCTGCTTGCTTTGGAGCCAATTTCGGAAACAGTAGCAGATCCAAATAGCTACGGTTTTCGCCCTAACCGCAGTACGGCAGATGCAATTCAACAATGCTTCAAATGCCTGTGTCTTAAGCGTTCAGGTCGTTGGGTTTTAGAGGGTGACATTAAGGCTTGCTTTGACATGATCGGGCATGAATGGCTACTTGAACATGTTCAAATAGACAAAAGGATGCTGAAGCAGTGGTTAGGCTCAGGCTATATCGATAAGGGCTTGTTCTACCGAACTTCGGAAGGAACTCCGCAAGGCGGAATTATCTCCCCAACGCTTATGTTACTGACACTTGCGGGTTTAGAAAGACTCGTAAAAGAAGTGGCTAAGAAATCGGGAGAACGAGTTAACTTTATAGGTTATGCGGATGATTTTGTGATAACGGGTTCATCAAAAGATGTTCTTGTTAACGAAGTCAAACCACGACTGATTGATTTTCTAAAAGAGAGAGGGTTGGCACTCTCTGAAGAGAAAACGCACCTTACTCATATAGATGATGGCTTTGATTTTCTGGGCTTTAACCTCAGGAAGTACAAAGGAAAACTGCTCATCAAACCGAGTAAAACTAACGTTCTCTCCTTCTTGGGAAACTTGCGCGAACTCATTAAGAAGCACGCAACAATGCCAGTCAATGATCTTATCAGACTATTGAACCCTAAACTGAAGGGTTGGGCGAATTATTATCGCCACTGCGTTGCAAAACGTACTTTCGGTTATCTCGGTCATCAAATCTTCTGGCTACTGTGGCGATGGGCGGTAAGACGCCATCCTACTAAATCAAAAGACTGGGTAAGGCGCAAATACTACATGAACAGAAGTGGTGGTTGGCAATTTCATGGTTGGCAGAAAATTGCGAATATGGACTGTCACTACAACTTGGCTCAAATAGCGAAAACGCCAATTAAAAGACATGTGAAGATCCGAAGTGCGGCTACACCGTTCGATCCTCAGCACCAAGATTACTTGGCAAAGAGGAAACCGAAAAAGGAAAGCCGTCACTCTTGGTTTGATCCTGCTTTGACTGCTATCTAGGTTGCTGGGTAACGTAATACGCCTTAGCGGAGGCTTGAGCCGTATGCAGTGAAAGTTGCACGTACGGTTCTTAGGAGGGTGGCACTCGGCAACGAGTGTCGCCTATCCGACATTTATCATTTTCGACTTGGTTAGTCGCTTGGTGATCACCAAGCGACTTTGTCATATGTTCGCATTTTAGAGGGCTATGGCGCATTGGATCTTTCGCTGAAATGCCCCCTAAAGCATTCTGAAAGTTAATTTCAGAATTTTACTAAATGTTAAAAGGTTGTAACTCGCTTTGGTTTCACCTAGTTTGTTGATCCTAATACTCAAAATGATCAGTTTTCTCTAAATTAATGATGCTGACTCTACATGTAAGCATATAGCTGCCAATAAGCACGGGTATAGCAAAACTAGCTAAAAGAACAGATGAGAGCTAAAATGTCTTTATCAAGATTGTAGCGCGAAGCGCAACACGCTATAATATCTACATGATAAAATCATTTAAGCATACAGGTCTGGAAAAGTTCTTTGTTAAAGGGACTGCAGCGGGTATCCAAGCCAAACATATCAAAAAGCTAAGGTTACAGTTAGCTGTAATCAATACCGCAAGTGTTATCGCTGATATCAATAAACCTGGCTGGAGACTGCATCAGCTAAACCCAAAGAAAGATGATATTTGGGCTATTGATGTTAACGGCAACTGGCGCGTTACGTTTCAGTTTAGAAATGGAAACGCTTTTATACTCGACTATAGGGACTATCACTAATGATTATGCACAACCCTCCACATCCGGGCGAACTAATTCACGATGTGTACCTTGAACCGTTTAACCTTAGTTCTAGAGCCGTAGCCAAGAACTTGGGTGTAAGTCCATCTACTTTCAACCGCATCGTGAAAGGCCAAAGCTCTATCAGCCCTGAGATGGCACTAAAGCTACAGGTTGTACTGGGCGGAACTCCTGAGAGTTGGTTAGCGATGCAACACCAGTATGATTTATGGAAAGCAAAGCAGACTATTAACCTCAAGGCTGTTAAAACTATAGATTTTGACCAGCTAGCTTTGGCTTAGTCAGATTAGCAAGTGATCATTGGGCTCTGAGCTGCACTAGAGAAGATATTACAGAGGCTCGTAGAGTTATAAACATTTTTTTAATCCTAACTACTCCCCCGAATGATCGCTCCAGTCAGACTGGACACTGAACTTTCCATACTTGATTCATTTGCAATAATTGAATTAGTGCGCACCCAAACACAAACCAACCTTTTTGCTAGAGCCTCTTAATCATTGTTGCAATGGTTAAGAGGCTCTTTTAATAAGTGTTCATTAAGGTGTAACTTTATGGACATTACTCACAATCATCTAATAACTGTTCAGTTAGTCTTTATAATTTAAAGTGAACATGTACACTTTTGTATCAATATCTTTAAGTTCACTTTTAGGCCATTTTATGAAAATTGGTTATGCTCGTGTTAGCACCCAAGACCAAACGCTCGATGTTCAACTTGAACAACTTAAACGTCTTGGTTGTGAAAAAATTTACCAAGAGCAAGCGAGCGGTAAATCTTCTGATAGAAAACAGCTTAACCTGTTGCTGGATTTTGCAAGGGAGGGAGATGTTATTCATGTTACCAAAGTCGATCGCATTGCTCGAAATACCATTGATGCTTTGCAAATTGCCGATCAACTAGCGCAAAAGAAAGCGGGTTTGGTGTTTCATGATTTGGGGGATTTAGATATCAATAGCGATGTAGGTCGAGTTATTTATACGACCATATCGGCGTTTGCTGAAATGGAAAGAAAACGAATATTACAGCGTTGTAATGAAGGCAGAGAGCGTGCTCGCTCTGAAGGAAGGCATCTTGGCCGATTTCCTAATAAGACGCTTCATACACGTATTCAAGAGCTTGCAGGCCAAGGAATGAACAAGCATGCGATCAGTAAAGAGTTAGAGTGCAGTAGGACTACGGTCTATAAGGTTCTAGGAAAAAATATCTCTCTTTAGAATCGCGAACAAAGCTGTTCTTTAAATGAGTAAAGAGCTGACTGACGTTGCTTCGCTCTGTCGGCTTCATACTGACTCTACATGCAAGCATATAGCAGCCAGCACGAACCTATCCCTTGATGAAATAAACAAATTTTCAGAATTTTAATTTAATTATTGTTGCAATGATTAAGAGGCAGAGAGAATGAAAAGAGCAAGAATGAGCCAGGTTCAAAAAGAGGTCTTAAGATGTTTGGCCAAGGCGTTCATTAAAGGAGTAAAAGAAGGTAAGTCAACCGTCATCAACCTGGCCGTCAATCAAGTGCTTGGGAGAGATATTCACCCGAACAACTTCCGAGTTTCATGTAAAGCTCTTGAAGAGTGTGGACTGGTTATGCGCAAAAAAGTGGATCTAGATTGGTACATCAATATAACGCCAAAGGGGTTTGATAAGGTACTCACTTGGCTTGATTAAACGATGCTTCTGAAACTCATTTTTGGACAAAAGTTAGTTAGTGCAATAGCACTAACTAAAACATAATAGATTAGAAAAAGTATCTTGAAACCTTCCCAATGGATGGTCATTTGACAGTAATTCTATTTAGAAGTGCTACCGGATTGAGCGGACTGAATAGTTGTTGAAATGAGGTTTTCAAATAAGTCGAACTGGCCTGCGGGAATTAACTGATCTTGTATGTTTTTACGCCTATTTGAATCAAACAGCCTTTCTGCTACCCAACCGACTAAGTACATAATTGAAAGACAGCCTCCAGCGGTAGCTATGTTGCCTTCAATAACGAGAGGAAGATCTTGGACATCTCCTCCCATGCCTTCCAGAGTAGCTTTTGCATGTGGATTAGTCGTTAATTTTTTACCTTTCAGTAAACCCAGTTCGTGTAAAACAAAAGACCCCGCACATATAGAACCAATCAATTGTTCTTTAGGGTTAAGCTGTAACGCAGACATGAAACTTTCGTCTTTCAGTGCCGCTGGAATTCCGCGATAACCACTAGTAATCAAGACAACATCTTGCTCTTTAACCTCAGATATATGGCCATCTGTTTTTACTGAGAGTCCGAGTTGCGAGTTATGCTCAGCCTTTGTGCCTAAGATTTTCACATCCCAGCTGTCAGTTGTACGACCAAGCAAGTCATACATAAGAAAGAAATCTACGTCAGTAAAATCATCAAATAAAACGATGCCAACTTTATACATAATACGTGTCCTCTTTTTTTGCACCATGCGCGAAAAACATAATTCTAGCTTTTTGAGCACTTACTGTGGATTATCGCAATATTACGCGAGATAAACCATGACATATAATTCATTGATAAGTGATCAATTTTTATCTAAACCACACACCGCAACCATTCAGCGTATTGTTTTGTGTAATAGCTAACAATTAAATCAGCACCAGCCCGCTTTAATCCAGTAAAGGTTTCATTTACTACCAACTTTTCATCCAGTGCACCAGCAAGGGCCGCAAATTTTATACTCGCATACTCCCCACCAACCTGATAAGCAGCTAAAGGTAAATGAGTTTCTTGTCTTAAACGAGAGAGAATATCTAAATAAGGGGTGCCTGGTTTGACCATAAGGATATCCGCTCCTTCGGCTTCATCTAGAGACGCTTCAAGTAAGGCTTGACGGCCATTTGCATAGTCAAGCTGATAGCCCTTTCTGTCGCCGTTGAGCTCACAATCTACCGCAGCTCTAAATGGCCCATAAAACGAAGAAGCAAACTTTGCAGAGTGCGCTAAAATCCCAACATCTTGATAGCCAGCGCCATCAAGAGCTAAACGAATAGCTTTGACTTGACCATCCATCATTGCAGATGGGGCTAGCATATCAGCACCAGATCGAGCAGCTGTTAAGGATTGCTTAACCAAATTTTCAACAGTTAAATCGTTACACACTTTGCCATCTTTAATGACGCCACAATGACCATGCTCAGTATATTCACAGAAACAGATGTCCGGAATGACCACCATCTCAGGTACGGCAGACTTTATTACTTTAATCATACGGGCAAGCAAGCCATTACTATCCCAAGTGTCGCTTCCTTGTGCATCTTTTGTATGAGATATTCCAAAAGGCATTACATAACGTATACCCAAGGAATGTAGTTCTTGAACTTCATCCGCTAAGAGGCATTCTGGGATTCTACTAATACCTGGGAGTGTCGAAATAGGGACAGCTTGCTCTATGCCCTCTTCAACAAATATAGGATGGATTAAATCGCACAACTGTACGTGATTCTCCCGTAATAAATCTCGCATGGCTTCAGAACTACGCAAACGTCTAAGACGCCTTGTTGGTGTATCATTCAAAATATCATTTCCTAATATAAGTTTTTTTTGAATTTATGACTAACTAACGAAGATTGCTGGTATCTCATTAAAAACAACTATGCTGATTTAAGAGAAGATATGCAGGTTTACATATTAGGCCTTTCACGTAAATTCAGTCAACGGTTTGATAAGAGCATTGACTGATGTGATTTTGCACTTCTGGTAAGTCCACGCAAGCGATACTTAGTCTCGAATAAATGCAGTAAAATAAGGTTCACCATACTCTGGCCGGAAACCCGGTTTACTTTCGCATGTACTACCTAGTTCTATTGCAGTGGCAGAGAATTCTTGAACAGATTCTTTAGAAGGAGCATTGAAAACTATATGTAAACCATTACTTGAAGTAGCTTTTCCCTCACAAGGAATACCAACCCAAAACTCAAATTTTTCTCCATAAGCAGCTGCAACATTTCCTATATAGTATGTACATTTAATGGACAGAAATGAGCTACAGCTTCCCCTAAATTAGCAATTTATAGATAACTAAAGGTATGGAAAGTCGCTTAACGTATCGTCCAGTATTGATGGTGCAGATCACTGCCATCACGATGACCGATTGCCTCTTTCTTGTGGTCATCGCCATTGCCCTCAATGCCAACAACGCACCACTTCTGACTGGCTACAGCGTCAACAGCAAAAACGGTTACCTGTTCACTATTTCATGGTGACCTTCACTTTACCGTATCAATTGAGAGTGCTGGCAAGACATCAACCTAAAACGCTATATAGCGATATGTTTAAGGTAGCATCAGGTATTTTAAAGGACTTTGCCAACAGGCAGCAGCAAGGTGAAATGGGATTTACTGCCGTGCTTCATACCCATAGCCGACAACGAAACTTGCACCCACATCTGCACATTATCGTGGCCGCAGGCCGATACGACGCATCAAGGCAAACGTGGCACAAAGGCAACAAGCATTACCTTTTCAACGCGTTTGCTTTGGCTAAAGTCTGGCGGGCAAGAATGTTAGAGGCTATTAATCAACATCCAACGCTGTGGGTGCCCAATGACATACCCAAACAATGGGTGGTCGATTGCAGGCAAGTGGGATACGGTCAGGCTGCACTCAACTATTTGGCGCGCTATCTCTATCGCGGTGTGCTGCCTGATGAAGACATCATCCATATCACCGACGACACGGTCACCTTCCGCTATAAAGAGAGCCAGACCAATGCATGGCGAACGCGCGCCTTGCCCACTCTGAAGTTCTTACTGCTCATTTTGCAGCACGTGCTGCCCAAAGGGTTGCAGCGAGTAAGAGACTACGGATTTTTACGTGGTCAAGCACACGCCTTAAGAGCCCGCATTCAACTGCTGTTATTGAACTTGGTCTATAGGATGCCGCCGCTCACCGCACCGATAAGGACCAAAGCGATACGGGTATGCCCTTGCTGTCAGCATGAAATGGCGTGTGTTGGAGTCAGCCGACCCACCTAGCCGAAAGGCGTTGATAATAAGGAGAATGGCATTGATGAGAGCAGAGGAGATGTAACGACGAAAGAAACGAAAAATAGCTAACGGGTTGATAAGATTGCTATCGCAACCTTCTCTTAGCCTCGCTCGCCTTGAGAAAAGCCTCAAGGCGATGTGCCCTTCAGGCCCAACCGTACAATTTACTTAATAAAGTGGCTTCGGGCTTGTTCAACACTCGGGATTTAGTGTTGGCTGCGCAACACCTTAATCCTTATTTGTTATGTGTGGGCTGACTGATACACGTTATTTTCTATTGAAGCCCCTGCAAACTCAAAGGTTAGAAGCCCTATTCGACTCAACCCCAGATGTTCATAAAATCCATTGGATTCATTTTCAACCCAAGTGTAAAGCCAGTATTTATTACCAAACTGATTTTCGACTTCATTCAAGAGCTTTCGACCTAAACCTTTTCCTTTGAAAGTGTTATCGACATATAGTTTTTCGACTTCAAAGCCATTACTGGACGTTTGATAATGCGATTCAAGATTAACCATTACATAGCCTTGAATAACTTCCTGTTCTTCACTTACAAACACACGATATTTAATCGTATCCAATATTTCTAAGAAGTAGGTTGCAGTGAAAGTAGACAAGACATACTCAGCGTATTCAGTTTTGATACCTTCTCGAGCATATGTGTCTAGCCAAACTTTAATGGACAATGCCGCTAATTTTACGCAATCGTCTTTTGTCGCTTCCCTAACCATTTTCCCTCCAAACACATAACATTCTTAATAACAGGCCTGCTCGTTTTTCTGCTTGCCTAACTTTCATTCAGGCTAACATAAATCACTGAAATATAAAAAATATGCATCACATTCAGCATTTTGTCTTCACATAAAAATGAGCGTGCGTGTTATCTCTTTTTAACAATGCTCGTTATCTCAGATAGGACAAACAATAAGCTCATAATTAACAATGGCTTATTGATTTTTCTATCGACAAAACGAGAGTGAATCCTCGACAAAACCAGCCATTTTTATACTTTGCAGTCAGATAAACCCAATAAACTGTACAAACAGTCAGGTCATAAGACTGACATAGCTATTCCTACACATTAGAAAAACTTACTTCGATTGGTAGTAGTAAAATGTGTAGAGTAAATGCTCTAAGTGGCTTTGGGGCAGAAACCATTTAGAGTTTACACTCTATTCCCTGATCGCATTACCAGCCCGAGTGCTTAACGTGAGTAACGGATATTTTAAATATCTTCTCAACCAAAAAATTACTATCAGGATCTAATTTAAGTGTGCCTATCGCCAAATCCAGTAAATGATGGGTAGAGTGCTGCATCCATTTACCTGACGTACGCATCCCATAAAGTACCCCTTGAACCAAAACGATTATTCGTTACAATGCTTGCGCCAGTGGGGTACAGGAACGCCATTGGCCGAAGCTCTGTCACAGGCGCTTCGTTGCGTGCATCGTATAATGGCTATTACCTCAGCCTTCCAAGCTGATGATGCGGGTTCGATTCCCGCTGCACGCTCCAACTCATGCTCTAAGGTAGTCCTCATGCAAACGCCCCCTTCTGACGAAATGAAACAAGCTAAAAAAGCCTTCAAAGCCAGTTTAAAGTCGTATCTGGCTCAGTTTGACGAGAAGAATGAAATACCAGACGTCAGCGAAATACTTAATGATTTAAAACCCGTCATATTCCAAGAGTCCATCGTTCTCATTGGCAAAAATAAAACCAAAGTAGCCCAAACGCTCAACGTAAATCGTGGCGTGTTGTCTAAGGTATTGCAGCAGCATCCAAAGCCTACGCTCAACCTGGATGAAGAATCACTGAGCTGAAACAAAAACCACTCACTTTTTGTCGTTACCTTCTGGCAATGCAACTAACCTATCTTCAACCGCAAACACATAGGGGCTTAAAAACAACGTAAACTGAATGTTTTCGCATAACTCTCCTGATATGTGAATATCGTGAAGCCCCACGAGATACCAACCTTCTTCTTTATACTTCTTCATCCATTGAACCAAGTCTCTGATTTCATCATGATCCAACAGGCTCAAGTCCTGGATATAGTCATTGTTCAAGTCGGTTCCTATATACCGAGAATTACTCAGGGATAAGTAGCCATCCCCTTTATAAGGGAGCACGCTGGGATGAACCACATCAATTCCGTAATCAAAATACGCATAGGAAATATGCGCAAGCAGATAGCGAGATGCTTCAACAGATAACGTGAGCTGGCTTTGTTCCAGTCTCTCTTCAATGTCGTCGTTAGGCGAAATGGCACCTACCGCTATTTGCGCTTTTTGAGATTGGTACTCATGATGGCTTTCTGAGCAATAATGCAATCGAATGGGAATGTCACATCTCATGTCAGTTCTAGGATCAACATCTTTTAATGTTGGAATTTTAGTCAGCGTAATTGAATCTATCATTTTAATGTCCTTCATTTTTCGTCTTATTTATTGTCTCAATCAACTGCTTCGCCACCTGCTCCATAGCTTGACTGCTCAAGTCGTTTCTTGCACCGCGCAATTGATCGTATTGTACGAGGCGTGACACGGAGTCTTGATAAAGCCCTAACGTCGCTCGCTCTGCATCAGAGGTCAATGTAAACACACGATAACGCTGCTTCACACAGTCATCGAGGTAAGAAAAGACGCAGTGTTCCATTTCTCTGGCTTCCCTTCTCAGTCCAAGTCCGGAGGTGATTTCTTCCACTTTTATGCCTTGCGAGTCAAACGCCCCGCACTCGGCTCCTTCCCACGTCACCGTATCTTCCTCCTTTAACCTGCTACAGCTCATTCTGGTCACCCAACGTTCATGTTGCTGGACCAAAGCATACCAAGACTGATTTTTGTGGATGACGGCATCCTCGCGCTCTACCCAATCGAACACATCATTAAATTGGTTGAGGGCTCGGCGCCATTGCTCTTTTTGTTTGCGCACATTAACGCGACCAATCATGGGCTTAAAGTATTGCGCCCATCGAAACACCACACGCTGAAGGCGCTCAAAATCCACTCCCCCTTGATGGTCATGTCGCGCCTTTTGGTCCCTTATGGTTGATAAGAGGCGAACCTGAATCGTGGTGGAATACCCCGTAAGCGCATCAAGCAGCGACAGCTCTGAGGGTGTCCACATCCTTGCTTGGATAAGCAAAGCTTGTACTTTTCTTGGTTGACGATTAATTTTTCGAATGACGCCTTTACTGACCTCTGCAGGCAAATGGGAAAGCAAATGTTCGTAGCTGAATAGATTAGGATGTATGTGGCGGTTGACTCCACCTGGCAACACACTTAACCAGGGCAACCATACTCGGTGACGTTGATAGGCACTCACATCCTTGACCTTATTGCTAAAGGAATGCAGCTGTCCAAAAGATACCTGGCTGAGCGAGCATTGATATATCTGCAGATAGAGCGACAACTTCTCTTTATCAACAAAATCCCACAGGTGTTTATAGAGCGCGCGTCCACCTTGCTTGATGCCATTTTCAAGAAAACCAAATTGCTGACCAAACCGCGTTGAAACCCACTGTTTGGTTGTTTTTCCCATATCAAGATAAGCTGTCGGTACTGGCGTCATATCCATCCCGTCATAATCGCCTTTTTTCGGCGCTTTCACCGGTACGCTGAGCGCTTGAATCCCTTGCTTTTCCAAATCCGACAATAGCGCGCCTATTACGTATTCCAATATATTGAAAAACCGCCACGCCAATGAACTCTGACGAGATTGCATCATAAAATCAGGCGAATACTGGCATCCAACCCAAGACCCGTGGAGATTATGCTCCCCCTCCCACGTTAACGAGAGACGCTGCATAGTGACTTTTTGATTGGGGTGCTTAACGAGACGAAAGAGTCCAGCCAGCACTAACGTATCGAATGCCCCATCTTGCTCGCGTTTGACCATTCTTCGCCAAGACTGGTCGTTTAAAAAGCGGTAGAGCGTTTGCCATGCCAGCACCTTCGATTGCTCTTGTTCACCCTCCATACCGTGAAACGAAGCCATCGTCGATGACAGTAACACTTGGGGTGGCGGCAAGGCCGTTAACGTGTTCATCGGCCCTCCCTTTTTTGAATTAACGCGCTGCGCGGAGGCGTCACCATGCGGTCGTGTGTGTCAAAGTCCACCCTATCCAGATTCAAATGATGAAAGCTCATCACTTCACCATCAAAAAGCGGCGAGTGCTCGTGCGCAAGAAACCAACAACCAAAATCAGAACGAGAAGGTCTAGGCCCTATCCTTATCGACAATGTGTAAGAAAAATCTTCTGGTTCAAGGTGAGTGGTATATTCATTCTCCGAGTCTTCCCACTGTTGCTCCCATTGACGTTGCGCCTGTCTATAGGCCTCACTGGCACGGTGATATCGCGTGACACAGGCTCGCTTATGCACCCCAAGATAACGACAGACTTTAAAAAAGCCGTGCAAATGCGCGATTGTCACGCTTGACTCAAAACGCATCACGCCTTTACTTAAAGTAAAGGTGCCTTGTATCCAGCAATCTTGACGCTCAGGTTTACTGGACAACGTCCATAACCCAACAAAGGTATATTGGCCTTTCGTCAGTTTCTTGAGGTAGGCTTGGCCATAAGCAAACCGACGTTGACCGATAGATTGGCGAACCCCACCCAGTGACAAGACTTCATGATTACGAAGCTGATTCAATTTAGATTTATAATACAGTGGGCGACGGGCTCGCTTGAAGAACTCAAGCAACGTCATCTCGATAGACGGACTCATCCTTCCCCTCCATAAGTTTTCATCATAACGTCATGCGCGACTTTCAACTTTTTCACCCCGTTATAGATATTGCGGCGCGAAACGCCGGTGATAAACTCCGCCAACTCGTAGGTATGGCCATGAATAATGCGAAGGCGCACCGCCTTTCGAGTACTGTTAGGAAAGTCCCGCTCTGAATACATCGACAACAACGCATTCAGGTGCCTTTCTGTGAGAAACTGCCTCATACCCCTTTCACCCATTAAGCGCTTAAAGCTGAATTTTTTGTGTCGTCTAGCCGACTCATTATTCAACTCTTTCTTGAATTCAAATCTCAGAAGAGCCAATCCACTGCTCATCGAGGTAAGCATCCCAACCGTCTGGGCTCACAGAAAAATAATCGACACACTCCAACGTATCGTGCGTCCAGCCGCCTTTGGGGGCGTGGTACTGAACCATTTCCACCCCCTCCAAGCTCAGAATACGAAGCAATGCCAACGTGCGCCCTTCCATCAGGTCGGGCTCAGCCGGTGATAACGAACGGGCGACTATCATGAACCCATCTCCTTTCCTAACTTGCCTTTGTCATCGAAATGACGCTTCTGACAGCCTTGTTTCCACGCACTGCAGCTCCAATAGAAACTGCCTTTGTTTTTCCCGGACTTGCGCACCAACACGCCTTTGCCACAGGCACACTTTTGATTTTTGGCGGGCTTGCCGCGCACGCTATCGAGAACAAGCCCGCATAGCTCGCGGTCTTCACACGCCCAAAACGGTTTCTTGGTCGAGCGAAGACGCATTGTCTTGCCACACAACGGGCAGGGCGCTTCGGGCTCTACGACTTTCGGTAAGGTAATGGTGATGTCCCCAGACTTCACCTTGCTGACAATGGCGCGCACAAATCCTTCCTGGTTTTGCATAAAGGCATCGAGGCTCATCTCTCGCTTGGCAATGCTTTCGAGCGACTGCTCCCAAATCGCGGTCATCACCGGGTTGCTCACTTCATTGGGCAGCGCCTGAACCAAACCGCGCCCTGCTTCGCTACTTAGGAGCTTTTTGCCTTTTGCTTCCACAAAGCCGCGCTTTTTGAGCGTCTCAATGATGGCCGCGCGCGTCGCTTGCGTGCCAAGTCCGGCTGTCTCTTTCAAAATCGCTTTGAATTGAGCCGGAACATTATCGCTGCGTGCAATATTGGCCATGGCATCGAGGAGCGTCCCTTCGGTAAACGCAGAAGGCGGCGTGGTTTTCTTACTCACCACATTGACCTTGGAAAACGTCAGCGACTGACCAACCGTGAGAGATGGCAGAGATTGAGACGGGTTTTCTTCGCTCCTCCCTTTCCCCTCTTCTTTTTCTTCTTTCGCCACAACCCGCCAACCTTTGACGCGCTCCACTTTGCCGGAGGTTTTAAAGCGGTGTACTCCACACTGCAATTCAATCACGGTGGCGTCATCTTCAGCGTGCGGATAGAACTGAGCCACGTATCGCTGCACGATGGCTTGATAAACGTGTTTTTCGCACTCGGTCAGTCCGGTGAGCGTCGGCACTTTCGCGGTGGGAATGATGGCGTGGTGCGAGCTTTGCGCCACTTTTTTATCGTTCCAACACGCGCTGCTTATTGCCCCGTCCGCGCCCTGGCACATCGATGCGAACTCGGAAGTCTGACCCAGCGTCCTCAAGATTTGAGTCACTTCGCCTTGCTGGCTCACCGGCAAAAACGCGCAATCGGTACGCGGGTAGGTGGTCAGTTTGTGCTTTTCATACAAGGCTTGCGCCGTATCGAGCACTTGCTGCGCGGTGTAACCGAACTGAGCCGACATGGCCTTCTGCAGAGAGCCCAAGAAAAAAAGTGCAGGATGCTTGGCTTTTTGTCGGTTGGTATCAAACGTCGTGACTGTTACCGCTTGTCCCTGACAGTCACGAACCACACACTCAGCCGCCTCACGGGACAAACAGCGTCCCGATTCATCACCTTGCTCCTCTGGTACTTGCCATTTAGACGAGAATCCCGTGTCACCGACGACGTCATAAAACGGTTTAGAGACAAAGTGAGCAATGGCCAAGTCTCGTTCAACCACTAACCGTAAAGTGGGCGTTTGAACGCGGCCCACCGATAAGGCGCCGCGATAGCCGGCTTCTCGCCCCACCAAAGAGCAAAGCCGCGTTAGGTTCATGCCCAGCAACCAGTCGGCTTGACTGCGACCGAGCCCCGCCCAATACAATGATTCAGTTTCACTGCCAGGTTTGAGGTTATCCAGACCTTTACGAATGCTGGCTTCGTCTAAGGCGCTGAGCCAAAGTCGAGAGACTTGGCCTTGATAACCCACAAACTCTAAAATCTCACGAGCAATCACCTCCCCTTCACGGTCGGCATCGGTGGCTATCACCACCTCTGTCGCGCTGGCCAATAATTTCTTGATGACATTGAACTGTTTTTTCTTATCGGGTGGCACGACCATTTGCCAGGTCGATGGCACGATAGGGAGCGTGTCATAAGACCAAGCTTTTAATGCGGGGTCATAATGCTCCGGGTCGGCTTGAGACAGAATATGACCAAATCCCCAGGTCACGACCACACCTTGACCGCGCAGCGCCCCCTCTCTTTTTTCATGGCAGCCAAGTACCTTGGCAATATCACGTCCTTGGGACGGTTTTTCACATAAAAACACACGCATGGTTTACCTCCAACCGACGCACAAATAAAGTGACCGCGTCACCTTTAGAGCGCCTTCTTGATAAAGAAAACGCTGACCCAATAACAAGTCACCCATCATGATGTGGTCACCTTGCTGGCAAGTTGCTGTTTCACCCAACCAGGCGTGACCTTACTGAGCGTCATGCCTTCACGGTTGCCAATTAAAGCTTGCTGCACTTGCGAACAAAATGGCTCTTGCGCTTTCACGCCGAGCTCTGCTTGAGCGCGTTGGTCGGCGTCACCACTTCGGCGCGCCCGCACTCGAAATCGGAGCGCGGCAATGGCGTTAGATAAATTCACTCCTCTCATCTATCACTCCCTATTTAAAGATCAGGTTGAGAGGCTGGGTTATTATGCGCCCCTGACTGCTGTGGTTTTTTTAATAACACCGCATCCACACGCTGCGCCATGATGGTAATTAACGAAGCCGTTAATGCCATGCCCGATGCTATTTGACCTGGGTTGTTTTTATCTTCCCAAGTGTCGATACGGAGTTCGCCTTCAATACGCACGCGCATGCCTTTTTGTAATAATTTACCTAACGCTTCGGCGTCACGCCCCCAATAACTGATATCCACCCAAAAACCGCCCTTATCTTCATAAGGACGCTCTGGATCGTTTGTTTTAATTAAACGGTCGTACTTGACGTTAAATTTTAATAACGGTCTCGCTTCACCATTCGAGCGGTCATTCGCCGGCTGCCAACGCAATTCTGGTGTCATACCAATATTGCCATCAAAAATAAAAAGACCTTTTGCCATCTGTTTTTCTCCTTTGAATAAAATCACGAGAAACAGTATCAAAAAGGCAATAGAAAAATACTCATTAAAAATACATTGATGGATGTATTTTTAACGAGTATTTATTTTTGATTTTGTGTTACACTATTTAAAGTTACGCCCAAACATCATTTATTATTATACTGATTACGTATCAATACACAGAACTGATCGCTTAACGCTTTATTTCTTTTGCCTCACCCCTTTGCTTTCCCTTTCCCCTTCTGCCTCAGTCCACAATATATTGTTCCATCAACAAGGTTGTCGCCTTCGCTCCATTTTTCACCTTGATACTGCCTCATGCGTGTTATTTCTCTTTACTGCCTCATTTATTTACACCTTGCCTCAACGTAATACCGAAATCCCCCGTTTTTATCCCCGTGCCCCCTCTGGGTGAGATCTACGATATCGACCCAGAGGGGGCCATACCACTTGTTTTTGAGCCAAAAATCTGTTCACCTTAGATTATCGGTAGAAAGCTTAACCGTAAAAATTTCGATTTTTAGATGAGGCAAAAATATGACGATATCTCAACAACTTTATGATCAAATCAATCAACTCGATCTAAAAAAAACAAGGCGATCGAAAATTGATCACCTTCAACAAGAAATATTACTTCTGAGGCAGTGGTTAAATTATTGTCAGATTCAGAGTTGGCTCAAAAAAGAAAAAAACATTGAAATATCCATATCACAACTGGCTCATTGCATTAACCATAGATGGGTAGATAAATGACATGAGGCATATTGACAGCAATACAATAAAAGAACTATCTCTATCTATACTGATGTTCCCTAATAATAAAAGTAAAAGAAGACGACGTCAGTTTTCGAAACTTGATCCTTATAGACTAGAAATAATGACACTACATAATGAAATCAACGCGAGTTTGTATCAGATTCAACAATGGTTGGAAATCTATCATAATATAGTTATTTCAATCAGCGGGTTACACAAGCGCATTAGTTTTTGGGATAATCAATATGAAAGCAGTAAAAAGAGAGAAAAAGATTCAAAAACAAAGTAATCAATTTTTTAATTTCCATTACTTAGGTCTAGGACATAAAAAGACAAAACAATCCACTCTCATTCATGGTGTTCGCACTATGAATGAAAATATAAGAATCATCACAAAAGTCTTAAGAGACACAGGACTTGACCGTATTAAACAAATTAGTTTTGATGTGGCTCAGCAATATTTACAAGATAGTCGTAATTTAGGTTACAGTCATAAGCATCTTTCAAATATAAAGTCCAGTTTACAGCGCGTTATTGATAAATACTCACAAGGTAAACGGTTAACAATACCTAAAATTGATCCCGAATTTATCTCTTCGGTCAGGGCCAAACAGCAAGGGAATTTAGCTAACAAGAACCGAGCTTACTTAGACTCAGATCTCAATAAAATCATTCAAAACATGTCTCCTCACCATGCGTTTTCCACTCTTCTTGCATACAACGCTGGTTTACGTGCAGAAGAACTTTTTACCATCAGACGCAATGATGAAGGTAGTGCTTCAAAGCATCGAGCATGGCGAACAGACCGATTTCATAACCGAGGAGAAGGAGTTTGCTACTTAGTAACAGGGAAAAATGGCCTTGTAAGGGAGGTGTTTATTCATCAAGGTTTGGCCGATAAGCTTGAAACATTAAGGTTCGATACTCCCCAATTTTGCAGCGATCGAAAAATCCGCTATGAGCAGCGTTATAACTTATGTGCAGGCAACCGATTTTCAAAAGCTTTCAGTCATGCTTCATACAAAACGTTAGGGTGGTCTTTGGGCGCGCATGGATTACGTTTTTCTTATGCGCAAAGGAGGGTGGATCATGAACTACTGGACGTACTTTACGATGATGCCTTGCATATCGTTAGTCAGGAATTGGAACCGGCGACGGTGTCGCCTGAGCGGCCTTCGGCCGAAAACAAAGAGACTCAACCTACTAGGATGCTTTGCATAAATCATTTATCCTATAGACCATGTTTCCGAATAAGCCCATCAAACAGCTCTTCAATGCCAACGATAATTGGCTGAACTACCTCAATAAGTATCGAGAAACCCTCCGAACCGTCGTCATTGAAAACGTCACCAAGATGCTCGCTTGCAGTACCGCTGCTTTTGGCTCTAAAGAGTATCGATGCAGTCATACTGACTGCACCCATCACAAATACATTCACCAGACGTGTAAATCTCGCTTTTGCAGCAGTTGTGGCATAAAAGCCACAGAGCGGTGGATACGAAAGCAACAACATGTCTTTCCTGAGTGTGAGTATCAACACGTAACGTTGACGCTACCACACACGTTGTGGCCAATCTTTCGGGATAATCGTTTTCTTCTCAATCATCTCTTTAGCTGCGCAGCTAAAATCTTCTTAGGATGGGCAAAGCAACTCGATATCGATATTGGCGTGTTCTGTGCACTTCATACCTACGGCAGAAAGCTGAATTGGAATGTGCACATCCATTTGTCTGTCACACGTGGTGGTTTATGTAAGA
>NZ_CAWQUW010000011.1:0-98361 GCF_963898195.1 Vibrio sp. L3-7
TCCCTGCAATTAACAGCACCGAGTTAGATAGCTTATTTGAAAAGTGGAAAGAGCAAGGAGTGAATTTTGCTCAAGAGCGCGAAGAGTCTGTATATGGTATCAATTTTGTTGCGTTAGACCTTGATGGACATCGATTGCGAGTATTTGCTTAACGTTACCTTGTTTTTCTTAAAAGCCAGCATCATTGCTGGTTCATCTAAGTCCAGAACCTTCATAGGTCGAATTTTTACCCGTGGCACTTTCTAGCTCAAAAGTGCCCCATTACTGGTTACGGCTGCACGTTAGCGTTTTTAGACAATCTGGATTTCCCCAAATACAATTCATGTGAGATCCAAAATTTATAAAGCGTCAATTATAGGCCGCATGATGTGTGTAAGCGCAAAATTGTAATGTCCAGTCAAGCTAGACACTTCACTAAGCGATATAGGTTTTATATAAACATCTATTGAAATATAGACACTTAGTTTATGACGGTCGTCTTAGAGGTTCATGAGGCTTTCAATGGACTCCTCAATCGAATCAAAATGATAGGAGTGAATCTCATAACCATCACTAGCATCTATTTTAACTTTAGAAATACCATTGTTAATTTCAGTTTCAAGAAGGCCGAGAGAATGCTCGACTGATTGACAAATAAAGATATTTTGATTGGTTAGAGTGATGCGGCATGATTGTAAAACCATAGTGTGTCCCTTTCTAGCCTAGGCGACAGAATCTTTGTGTTCTGATTGCCAGTTGATGACATTGTTAGAAGAATCCTTTCTATTTTTAACAGTAGACTAGATTGTAAAAAAATGTAGTTTATTTTTTAGTGGACACCGAAAGTGTGACATTGGAAAAAATAAGGCTCTATTATCGCGGGGTTTAACACGCTGTTAAGCGAAGCATTATTCGGTACCTTGGCTTTTTATTGGAGTGCTTGCTACGAGTTGCCCCACTTCAAAGGTTATTTGGTCTACGACTTCTTTTATAAATATGGTTCTGTCATTCCCTGATAGTTCTAGGGCGGCTCCAAGGTTGGGGATACTCCAGCGAAGCCTATTTGGTATGTGTGAACAAACCACGTTTACGCATTCAACAAACAAATTACACTGCTCATTACTTATTTGGTCACATAGTGTAATCACGTAATCGAAGTTTTCATTTGTCTTTTTGTGTTCAAAAATAGTTTTGCTTTCGGTCTGTATAGGTACATCAAATAAGTTAGACAATTCGTCTAAGATAGCTTGGGGTGTTTCTCCGGGCTCAAACCCTGAGCAAGTTGCTTGTATCATCCCATTAGATTGCTGCTCCACAATTGCTTTAGCGATAGCCGCCCTCACGCCTTTTTTAACGCAAACAAATAGAACTTTAATAGGGGGTGTATTCATACCAAAAATAGTCCTTACAAATTAATATCGTATATTAAACATAGATATTTTAAGGGACTTTTCAACATAGTGATTTACCATACCTGTAGTTATCCATGAATTGCTAATTTAGAATAACCACTGACACGTTTCTGTCCAAAAACGAGTTGAACGAAGCCACTCTGCGACTGTGACCCGACTACCAGCTAACCCTGTTTAAAGTCCGTCAATTTTAGCAAACCTTCATAATCACTGGCATGAAT
The DNA here is from genome assembly GCF_963898195.1 of Vibrio sp. L3-7. Classification (NCBI taxonomy): domain Bacteria; kingdom Pseudomonadati; phylum Pseudomonadota; class Gammaproteobacteria; order Vibrionales; family Vibrionaceae; genus Vibrio; species Vibrio sp. L3-7. The sequence goes on from NZ_CAWQUW010000011.1 coordinate 1,613, forward strand.
CACTGCGTTGATTTTTCATATACGCCAGAAACGAAAAATGTCGCATCCATGCGACATTTTTCTTTTGGCGGCCAAACCAGTTTTTGCTATATCCATTCTAGATTTCAATCCATTAGGAGATTATTCAGAATGTAGTTATAAGACGCTGTTAATGTTGATTAGTTCCCTTTACGCTGCATTTTTTTTCGATTTATTATCCAGGTCGAACGACGCTGAGATTAATTTCTTGGTGTAGTCGTTTTTCGGGTTGTTAAAAATGTCTTCTGCTGTCCCTTCTTCCATCACTTGTCCTTTTTGCATTACCAATACACGATCCGACAGCGCTTTTACTACCGAAAGGTCGTGGCTGATGAAAAGGAAGCCGATGTTGTGCTTGGCTTGAATATCTTTCAACAGGTCGATTACCGTGAGTTGCACCGAGCGATCGAGTGCTGAAGTGGGTTCATCGAGAAGAATGAAAGAGGGTTCAAGAATTAGCGCACGAGCAATCGCGATACGTTGTCTTTGCCCGCCAGAAAACTCATGCGGATAACGGTTAATTGAACTCTGTTCTAAGCGAACTTCAATCAGCGCTTTACGAGCTCTTTCTAATCTTTCTTTCTTGGATAGATGAGGTTGATGCACCGTTAAGCCTTCGGTGATGATTTCCCCAACTGTCATGCGTGGTGACAAAGAACCATAAGGGTCTTGGAACACCATTTGTACATCTTTCTTAAGTTTGTGACGTTCTTTATCAGTCAACAAACTGACATCTTGGCCTTTGTAGACAATACGTCCGGTACTTGGTAACAAGCCTATTAATGCACGTCCTAGTGTTGATTTACCTGACCCTGATTCACCCACAATACCCAAGGTTTCGCCTTGCTTTAGGTTGAGCGAGATGCCTTTTACTGCCTCGAAATACTGGCTTTTGCTCTTGATGAAGTGCGACTTAACTAAGAACTGAACTCGGATATCATCTGCGGACAACAACTCCGAAGCTGACTCATGGACTGGAACCTTAGCACCTGTTGGAATTGAATTGATCAACATGCGCGTGTAATCGTGTCTTGGGTTGTCGAACAAGGCTTGAGTCAATCCCTCCTCCACTAGTTCGCCTTTACACATCACCAGAACTCGGTCAGCAAAGTGTTTTACGACACCAAGATCGTGGGTGATGAACAAAATCGCCATGCCCATCTTGCTTTGAATCTCTTTGATCAAAGAAAGCACTTCAGCCTGAACCGTTACATCTAATGCTGTGGTGGGTTCGTCGGCAATCAAAATGTCGGGCTCGTTAATCAGTGCCATCGCGATCATGATACGCTGCAGCTGGCCGCCCGAAAACTCGTGCGGGTATTTGCTATATGCTTGCTCTGGCATGGGTAAGTGAACCAGTTCAAATAGTTCCAGCACACGTTGTTTTGCCTTCGACTTCGATACCTTACGGTGACACATAATCGCTTCAGCCACTTGAGTCCCAACACGCAGGTATGGGTTCAATGATGTCATCGGCTCCTGAAAGATCATGCCAATCCTGTCGCCGCGAATTGACTGCATTTCTCGCTCGGTCTTTCCAAGAACCGATTGCCCCTCAAACACAATTTCAGATTGAGCATCAATAATGGCGTTGTCTGGCAGTAAACGCATGAGTGCGTTGGAAGACACTGATTTGCCAGAACCCGACTCACCAACAATGGCCAAGGTTTCACTGGAATTAAGGGTAAAACTAACCTTTTTAACCGCATCAATGATTCCATCATTGGTTCTGAAACTAACGGAAAGGTTACTGACTTTGAGAATGGCCTGGTCCGACATGATATATCCTTATCAATTTAAGACATTAGGTGAAGATTGAACTTCTGACGTAGATTTAAGCTGCCCGAAATGGTGATGAGCACGTTGAATTTGTTCAAGCTCAAGCATCCAGTGTGAGCTGCGCTGAGCACTGCAAAAAGCAATCAAGTGATTGAGTAAATCTTCACTCTGCTTCTCTAAAAGCGAATAGGTCCGTTGAATCAGTTCAGTGTTTTCGAGGGAGATGAATTGCATCAGCGCGTATGACTGGTTCAAAGTGTCGAAAGCTTTCTGTTGTTGGCCTAGGCGGTTGAGAATCTCTGATTGGGCAACGCTTGCATCTCTAAGCCCTGCAAGTAAGCAAGCAAACTGGCAAGGTTTGATGTCGCTTTGATATGCAGCATCTTGGATGTGATGGGGAAGGGAAATAAGAACATCATTGTAAAGACGCTGTGCTTCTGGCCAGTGGCCTTGTTCCATTAACTGTTCAGCTTTTAGGTAGTGCATCCAGCATCGTTCAATTTCCATATCCACATCCTCAATCTATAGTAAATGTAAATGTTAATGATATTTATTATCAATTGCAAATTAAAATCATTTACATGTTAAGTTGATGAATAAAATGGTCTCTTATTAGTAAAAATGGCTCAAATTGTGTGTTATTTGTTCGGTTGAACAGCGGTGCAGCGTAAGTCACTAAATTGATAGGAAATTACATCTACACTGATTTTATCTACACCCAAGTAATGAAGGATTAAGGAGGCGGCGATGGCGATGCAAAGACTCAATACAGAACAGCTGTATAAGGTAGCCGATCTAGAAAAGCTACCCTGTAAGTCGACCAAAGAACTGGCTCCAATTGACGAAATCGTCGGGCAGGAACGGGCACAAAAGGCCGTTGAGTTCGCGATGTCAATCAAGGAAAAGGGTTACAACATTTATGCGATAGGGCGAAATGGTCTTGGTAAACGCACCATGATTTTGCGTTATCTAAACCGACACCCTCACGAAGTTAAGGAACTTTTTGATTGGTGTTATATCGCGAACTTTGAAGACATTCGTACACCGAAGGTACTTAAGCTTCCCAGTGGTGTAGGCAGCAGCTTAAAGCAAGATATTGAAAAGCTGATGCGTAAACTGCTCAAAGCTATGCCACTCGCATTCGACAATGAGATGTACTTTAGCCGCGCCGATAGACTTAAAAATCAATTGGCTGCTAAACAGCAAGCTGCACTAGAAGCGATTAGCCAAGAGGCAAAAGACAAAGGTATTAACCTGACGATTACTACTCAGGGTGATTATCAGTTTGTCGCGATGAATGGTGATGACCTTCATACCGAAGAGAGCTTTGATTTGCTTTCACAGGAAGAACAAGATCAGTTCGACAAAACCATTGATGGATTAGAGATTGGCTTGAGAACCATTTCTCGTGAATTGACGGAGCTTGAAGAGACCTACACAGAGAAAATCGAGAAGCTTAACGATGACACCGCGAGAGACGTAATCACTCACTTCATCAAGCAATTGAAAAAGGATTACAGTCAATATCCTGAGATCAAAAAGTACCTCACTGCGCTTCGTAAAGACATTGTTGATAACGCTGATATTTTCTTAGAGGAAAGCACGGAGCAAGCTGAAATTGCCACGGCTTCTCTTGATAAGAAAATGCCACGTCGTTATAAAGTTAACGTAATTGTTACCCAAAAAGAGCAGTCCCTGCCGATCGTGGTAGAAGAGAACCCTAACTACCATTCTTTGTTTGGTCATGTTGAAACCGCGACGTTTAAAGGCACGGTATTTACCGATTTCTCTTTGATTAGAGCGGGCAGTTTGCATCGAGCTAATGGCGGTGTATTACTGATGGATGCGGTGAAAGTTCTCGAACAACCTTATGTTTGGGAAGGCTTGAAGCGCGCGCTACGTTCGCGTCAATTGAGCTTCACTTCATTAGAAAAAGAGGTGACGTTGACAGGTGCTGTTTCACTCGATCCAGAACCTATCCCACTGGATGTGAAGATCATTCTGTTTGGTGATTACCGTACTTATCAACTGTTGCAACACTACGATGCCGAGTTTGGTGAACTGTTCCGTGTAACTGCTGATTTTGAAGATGAGATGAAGCGTACTGCGGATTCTGAAATGCATTATGCGCGCTTCATTTCAAGCATCGTACACGACAACAACATGCTGCATTGTGATCGTAAGGCGATTGCTCGCATCATTGAACACAGCTCACGTCAGGCAGGCGACCAAGGTAAGTTATCGTTGCACTCTGCACACATTGCTAATCTGCTTCGTGAGTCAAACTACGTAGCGAGAGGCTCAAAATCGAACTTGATTCGTGCAACGCACGTCGACCAAGCGTTATCTAACCAACAGATGCGTGTCGGACGACTGCAAGACAGCGTAATGGAAACCTTCACTAACGGTACAACCCTGATCCATGTCGATGGTCAAGCGGTTGGTCAAGTGAACGCTCTGTCTGTGTTAAGTACGACGGATCATATGTTTGGCGCTCCGAACCGAATCACGGCTACCACGGCTTACGGTGACGGTGAAGTGATTGATATTGAAAGAAACGTAGACCTAGGTGGCAGTATTCACTCGAAAGGGGTGATGATCTTGTCTGCTTATCTTTCTTCAGTGTTTGGTAAGACAGCGAAAGTCCCGCTCACTACCAATATCACCTTCGAGCAATCGTATGGTGGTGTGGATGGTGACAGTGCGAGTATGGCTGAGTTCTGTGCGGTAGTGTCGGCATTTTCTAAACAACCAAACCGTCAAGATATCGCAATTACTGGTTCGATGAACCAATTCGGTGAATCTCAACCTATTGGTGGGGTGAACGAGAAAATTGAAGGCTTCTTTGATGTATGTGAAATCAAAGGACGTTCAAATGAACAAGGGGTGATCATCCCGCGTTCGAATGTTCATAACCTAATGCTGCGTAGTGACATCGTGAAAGCGGTTGAAAAGGGTGAGTTTAATATCTGGGCGATTGACCATGTGACAGAAGCCATTGAGCTGTTCACTGGTAAAGCAGCAGGTGAAGCTAGCGACGAGGGAAGCTACCCTATTGATACTGTCTTTGGTATTGCTCAGGCTAAATTGAATGCTCTACGTAAATAGATAAATAGATAAATAGATAAATAGATAAATAGATAAAACGCAAAAGCCATCGATTTAGAGTCGATGGCTTTTTTATTTGGTGGCGACTTAGCGCGCGAATAAGCGGGTTGTACTTGGTCAGCTAACTGCATTAAATAACGATGTGGTGTTAAACGAAGTTATGCGTTTCGTAAGCAGAGCTTGGTTCCATTAAACTTCAGTTTTGCCAACAAGTGCTTAGCATTTGCTCGACCAATATCATCAAACTCCACGCCATATCGAGCGTAGTGCGTCGACTTTTGCAAGTTACAGATAATGCCTCTCAATGGTGGAATAAGTGGACCATTGTAGTTCTCAGGCGTTATCTCTATCGACACTCGGTCGGCAATTTGAATCGGACGAGAGGTTGGTGAAGTAACAAAGCGACAACCACTTTTAGATAAATCTCTTATCTCACAATTTGCTCGTTGGTCGTTGAAGATAATTCTTGAAGCTAAGTTCACTTCGTAGCGTGTTTCTTTACGCAGTTGAGTCACTTGCATCGTACTTGGTGTTGAAAGTACAAGGATAGGGAAGGGTTCACCAATTTTATGGTGAATTTGGCTCCTAAAGTGGATAAGCGCGCCTTCGCCTCGTAGGGAATAAGCACGAGCTGTCATCCAAAAACCTTCTTGAAAGAAAAAGTTCAGGTCTTCGTTAGATACCTCGGGTAACTCAACCACAATACAGTTATCACTGTGCGTACCAATAAACTTAGTGGTCGCGAGAAACTTAGTGCCAACCGGAGTCGAGACATTCAACGTCAGTTCACTGCCGTGTTCAATCATGGCCAGAGCATCAGTGCTGTTAATCGTAGAAACGGTGCGGTTACGAGGGTCTTGAAGTGCCTGATTATGCTCCAAAGGCTTCTTCAGTGGTGCGTTCATTTTGTGTTCTCCATGCGCCAACATGCGTCTGTTAGATATTGATAACTTGCTAACAAGGGGTTGTTACGTGCTAGATTTAATGTAAGTACTTTGAATTATTTATAGAGTGTTATTCTTTGCTTTTGATTTTATGTAAATCAGCGATCTCTAAAAATATCCGTTGTTTGAAGTACTTAGTTTTGTTTATATGCACTTGCGTTAGTTTATTACATGGAACTCATACTTCAAACTTTAATTGTTTGTCGTATCAATTATTTGTAGGAGTTGAGAATGAAGGCCACAAAATGGGTTCAAGACGAGAACCTGATCACAGTTGAGCTCGAACCAAACCAATTTGCAGTCGTTAAGTACCAAAAACAGGGTGATGTACTCCATATAACTTCGACTCGTATCCCTGATGAACTGCAAGGCAAAGGCTTTGGCAAAGTAATGATGGAGTCTGTATTAATTGAGATTGAACAGGCGGGTTTTAAAATTGTGCCAGTGTGCAGTTATGTGGTGCACTACATGAACAGGCAAAAGCAATGGTCGCATCTTTTAGCATCTGAGGCATAAAACAGTATTTATGTCTCGAACGATAGTGTCTCAATCAATGTCATCAAAACAGCTTAACCAAACTGAAGCCAGTTCGAATAAATCACTTCCTGCCCTTTATCAAAAAATAGCGGCTTCACTGGGCTGTCATGAGGGAGTTGATGTTCAAGTCATTCAACGTTTGTGGGGCGGATATGGTGAGTTAGTTCGCTTAGTCTTTTGTTACGAAGGCCATGCTGAACTGAAGAGTGTGATTGTTAAACATGTCGCACTGCCAGATAAAGCCGAACACCCTAAAGGTTGGAACACCAAGTTATCTCACCAGCGAAAGGTGCACTCTTATCAAGTGGAAACGGCTTGGTATCAGTCGTTCACTCAACAGTGGGATGAGCGTTGCCCTGTACCTGTAGGGCTGCATTGTGAGTTACAAGAGAACGAGTGGTTGATTGTGATGCAAGACTTAGCCGAAATCGGTTTTCCGTTAACTTCTCAGTTTGATGTGCTTGCTGTTTCTGACAATCTAGCAATCAAAGGTACTCAGTCTGAACTGGCGTCTGGTTACACACGAGAAGAGCAAAAACAACGCGATGCTTGCCTTAAATGGCTCGCTAATTTTCACGCAAAGCACATCAGTGACGATCAAGAACAGTCAGCCTCATTGTGGCAAGTCGGCACATACTGGCATCTAGACACACGCCCTGATGAGTTTAATGCCTTGGCTGATTTACCATTGAAGAACCAAGCCAAGCACATCGACCGTTTACTAAAAGAATGTCCGTATCCAACTTTGGTACATGGCGACGCCAAGCTTGCCAATTTCTGTTTTGATTCAGAAAGCCAAAACGCAGCTGCCGTCGATTTTCAATATGTGGGTCATGGTTGTGCGATGAAAGACGTAGCTCTGTTTATGAGCAGTGCGGTGAGGCCGCAAGATTGCGCAGAGCTTGAATCACAGATGTTAGAGATTTACTTCCGATACTTGGAAGAGGCATTGGCGTACTATCAGCCACAGCTTTCGTTTGATGAAATCAAAGCCGCTTGGCGACCAATGTTCTATGTGGCGTGGGCTGATTTTCAACGTTTTGTAAAAGGTTGGAGCCCAGAGCATTGGAAGATCAATCCGTATACTGAGCATTTGACTCAAACGGTTATTGAGCAGCTAGAAAGCCCAGAATAAATTGCCTCATATCTGCAAACCAAATAAGAAAAAATCGCCCAATTTATGATTGGGCGATTTTGATTTTATCTAGCGTAGGCCTTAGTTCGTTTGGCTATCAGCTTCTGTTGTTCGTGTGTAAGCGAGCTTATTGGCAAGTTTGAGTTTTTTATTGAACCCCTCTTTATCAATATCCCCCATGACTCGCGCAGGCTCTATTTCACCGCTGGCGGGTGAGTAAAAGAAAATCGCTGGAGGGCCAAATACATTCTTATCATTGAGCCACGCCATTTGCTCTGGAGAACTTTCTGTCACATCAAGCTTTATTGTCTTCCACTCTTTAAGTTTTTGGCTCACTTGTTGGTCGTTGAACACGTTGGTTTCAATCACTTTACAAGACACACACCAATCTGCGTAAAGGTCGATAAGCACCTTTTGGTCGCTGCTCGCTGCGGTTTGTAACTGTTGCTCTAGCTGAACAATAGAGTCTGTTTTTTCAAAGGGAGTGACGGCAATGGATTGAGTAGATTCTCTATTCGCAAGCGGGTTGAGAGGGTCAGTATTACCCAAGAAGAATCCGAAAAATAGAATTAACCCGTAACCCAGTGGCAGCAAAGCAGAAAACTTACGAGTACGCGCCCAACCCGGTTGTGCGGCTTCTAAAGCACCGAAATGCACACCGGAACCGATAGCAAGCAGCGCCCATAAGATCATAATAATCGATGGAGCGACAAAGCGGCTCAACAGGACAATAGCAACAGCTAACAACAGCACGCCAAACACTTGCTTAACTGAAACCATCCACGCGCCACTTCTTAATAACAGACGTCCACCACTTGCGCCGATAGCGATAAGCGGTATGCCCATACCAAGCGCCATAACGAACAGAGTCGCTCCGCCAAACACCCAGTCTTGAGTTGTTGAGACGTACAGCAACGCACCAGCCAATGGAGCACTGACACAAGGTGACACAACCAAGGCTGATATTGCGCCCATGGCAAAGACACTGGCGATCTTACCGCCTCCAAGCTTGTCTGAGCCGCTGTTGAGCTTTTGCTGCAGGGCGGCAGGCAGTTGGAGTTCATAGAATCCGAACATCGCCAATGCGAGCAGAACAAAAACCGCTGCAAAGCTACTTAACAACCAAGGCTGTTGCATCGCAGCTTGCAGGTTAACCCCTTTTGCCAAAGTGGTGACTAAGATCCCCGTCATGGAATAGCTGGTCGCCATACCCAAAACGTAAGAACTGGAGAGTGCCGCGCCTTTCTTGCCTGTCATCGCTTTTTCGCCACCGATGATGCTGGCTAAGATTGGAATCATAGGGAGTACACATGGGGTCAGTGATAAACCTAATCCAAGTAGGAAGAATACTAGGAGTGCTTGTAACTTGCCCGCTTGGGATAGGAACGAAGATAAGCTATTGGTATCTTCACTGATCTCACCTAGGGTTTGATATAGAGAGTTTGATGTCTCCTCAACTTGGGCTTCAGCTACGGTTTCGAACATCGGCAAATCGAGCACTAACTTTTGCGGCAGATAACAAAGTCCTTTGTCTGCGCAGCCTTGATAACGCACGGTGAGTTTCCCACTTCCTGAGTAAGGAACAGTAACGGTAACGGGCTCGTGAAATACGATGACGTTACCAAAGTTAGGATCCTCTTTCTTTTCACCTGGCAGCGAATAACTCGGTTCTAACGTAGATAATGACGACTCACCTTTGAACGAAAATCGAGATTGATACAGGTAGTAACCCTTGTGGGTATCAAAGCTGATTACCGCGCCTTGGTCTGTGGCTTCCCATGTGACGGGGAAGGCCTCTTCAACGGGAAGAAACTCGTTTTCTTGAGCATGTAACAATCCGCTAAACAATAGAATTAACGTAAGTAGGTAGCACTTCATGGATGAAGGAACTCCGTGTTTTGGTGAATGTGTAATTGATCGTCGATGTAGATAACAGCGCTATCTTCAGGCACTGATATGTTGGGATTCAATGTCAGTGAAGTGCTGAGCACGCCCGCTTCCAATGTGGACGACGCGATAGCAGTAACAGACATGATTTTCTTTTCAACATCCCGTTTCGACAGAATATGAGAGGTGGTCTTGTCACCAAATTGCACTTGGCGTTCACTGTGAGCCGAAGTCGTGAGCGCTGCGTTTGTTAACGGAACGGCGAAAAATGGGGTCTTGTTGTCTCTTGGATCCAATACAGCAATGTTGAATGCCGAGCCGTCCGGTTTGGTTCCCAACGCATAGATGTCACCACCAAAATTCACTAACATCGACGTCGCGCCGAGCTGTTTGCCGATCTCTACCGCTTGGTCGACGGCGTACTCTTTGATGACGCCGCCAAAATCGAAACGAGTGCGTGAGTCAGGGACGTGTAGCCTTGTCCTTTGTAGATCGAGGGTCCCTTGTAGATCTACGGTTCCTTTTTGATCCATTGTCCCTTTCAGCTCCCAAGCTTGCTTACCCAAAGCTGAAGACAAGGCTTGGAAGGCGTGACTGTGCAACATCTTCGGTTTCTGTTTTAAAAGATGTTTGATGCTGCCGACCGTGGTATCAAAGGTATCGAACGTCAGTTGACTTAATCGGTCGAGGTGTTGGAAAACCTCGGCAGATTCAGAATCGAGTTCGACATCACATGATGCTCGCTGATTAATGCGCTGTGTTAGCCACGAGTCGTCGCAGTAGAAGTTATATTTGTCTTCCAATCGGCGTGTGTTTTGCTCTATCTCAGTCGCTATTTCTGTTGCGCTTGCCTTTGGAAAGTTAGCCAAATCCATCGACAAAATTTGCACTTCACACGGTACGGTCATGGCATGAAAGCGATGTACAAAGGGCAAGTTAGAACTCATAGGTTGCTCCAACAGCCCACCACTGTGCTTCAAAACCGTTGCTTTGTTCGTAGTACGCAGCAAGCGCATTTAAGCGTAACTTCTTATGTACCTTGATACTCGCCCCTAGTTCATAGGCATTGGCCGTGAAGTTGCCTAAGCGAAGGTCTGAAGTCGCGTAGCCTGACGATGCAAAAGAAGGATCGGCACTACTTGGATCGCGATAGAAATCGGCTGCATCTTGCGTGTACCAGAAATAGCCCGGTGCCAAGGTTAACCATTCACTCACTCGCCAAGATAATTTACCGCCTAACTGGTGAGACATTACGCCCCAATCATCCATAAACCATTTGTATCTTGGTCGGATTTTTAGACTGTCGGACAATGAGTAAAAAGCTTGGATATTAATACCGCCAGAGAGTCGCGTATCCGGTCGAGAATCTTGTCCCAAGAACACTTCATCATCATCGATCTTTCCGTCGTCGTTGATATCGACTTCACGCAGAACCGTTAAATAGTGATTGCTCAAATAGCCACTACGGTAACCCGTGTAAGCAGTAAAAATGCTGTATAGGTTCGGCGTGAAGGTTTGTGATAATCCGGCTTCTAAACTGCCCGTGAAAATGTCTTCCCAGCTCTGGCTGTTTGATGAAGCCAACGAGTATTTGCCGAACGCTTGAGTCTGATCGAAAAGGGCAGAGCCACCTAGACTGTAAGAGCGGTTTTTAGTGCTATCGGCATAGACCAAACCTTTGGCATTGATACCAAGGCTTTCGTAATCTTCTTCTTGAGAGGCGTTACCACCGAGAGTCCATTCATTACGTAAGGTATCGCGATAGGTCGCGCTTAAGCTGATGGATTTTCTAGTGTCTTCAAGGCCTACTTTTTGGATTTCATAGCCACTGCGGTGAGGATCATAGCCTGCACGAATAACCTCGTCGGTTTTATTTTGTGCTTGTTGAGTTTTCAGGGCGCGGTTTACCTGATCCGCATTCGAAGCGGGAGGTGTCGTTGGTCCCCACGCTGGAGAGGCGCCTGAAACACTGTCGTAGCTTATCTCTGCGTTGAGTGTCCAATCTAAGCCGATACTTTTCTCAATCGAAACCATGGTGTCATTGGCTGATACTCTGTCATCGTATTCCTCATAGCTAAGGTAATGAACAGAGATATGATCTTCAGCTAATGCCACGTTAGCCACTGCCGCTGCACTCAGCAGCGTAATTGGTAATTTTTTCATTTTTTTCTTATTTTGTTTTTTTAAATACTGATTTGTTCGTTGATGGATCGGTTAGTTACAACCACAGCCACCGCCACCAACACCACTGCCGCCGACGGAACCTTGTTTGTAAGCGAACACCTTTTCAGAAAAGACGTCGAATTCAGGCACCGTGCCACCGGGTTTCATCTCTTTTTGAGCCAATGTGCCTTTTTCCCAAGGCTTTACGGGTTCAATACCAAGAAACTCATCAACGAAAGCCAGGGCAGAAGGTTTGTTACTCTCTTCTGGTGCTTCCTGTTCGATAACCAGTTGCTTTGCCTTGGGTTTAACCATTTCAATGTTTCGTCTGGTTGCACGTTTTACTTCTTGGTTTGAATAATCACCGCCACTTGAATAAACGGTGCTGGAGATGATCTCTTCTTCAACGATAGGACCTTCGTTTTTGTCAGTGGCTTGCTGCTCAACGGGCTTTTTGCCCAGACCACTGAGGTCGAGTTCTAGCGTGGCATTAGCCGTCATTGGAATAGCGAGTAGCCCAACAAGGGTGACTTTGATTAGCATTACAGTTGCACTCCCATCTTGGTGAGGTCGTCAGTAATCACGTCACTAATGTGGTTAATGGCACCAAAACGAATCTTGATAACCTTGCCTTGATAGATGTAGTAAAGCGCAGGCATGCCGATAGGTTTAAATTCTGCGATCAACGCTTGTTCAGGGTCGTTAACAACAGGGAACTCCAGTCCGAGTTGTTTTTGAAACTCCAAGCCAACCTCAACATCTTCATCCACATCAACGCCTTTAAACGTGACGCCTGTGCCTTTGAGTTCGGTGTAGAGTTGATTGACTTCTGGTAGCTCTTCGCGGCAAGACACGCACCACTCTGCAAAGAAGTCGACAATGGTCAGTTCATCCTTGTTGAGTTGAAGTTTTTCGATGACGTCTGGCGACAACGAATCCCCTTCTTGATAAGCCAATGCAGGTAAAGAAAGGCACAGCGCCAATAGCGCTAGGGCTCGTGTAAACATGTTTTTCTCCATATTGTTTTTAACTTGTTTGTTTTTAATTCAATGCTTAAATTCAGGTGTTTCGAATCAAACGCTTTGTTTGGATTAGCGAGTGAGTTTGATGGTTGCCGAGTATTCAACGGCTAAAATGTCGGAAAAATACTCGTTGAGTTGGGTGGTATTCGTGGCACTAAACACACGTGATGGGTTCCCTGCACAACGCTCGAACTGGGCGATTCGAGATGAGCTGACGCGATAGCCGATGAAGTTCATTTCGATGCCATATTGATTGATTGCGGTAGTACAGAACCCTGCGTTAACCAGTTGGTCAAACGTGTCTCCTTCGTCAGCACCGTCGGTGAAGAGCACTAGCTTTCTTCTGGTTTCAGGTACTGTGCTGACGTTGATTCCCCATGCTTGTTGCCAGCTAGGGATCAGTTGTCTCACTCCCCATAACAAGCCGTGAAAAGAGCGAGTACCGCCATTTGCTGTTAGGCTGTTTATCGAGTTTCGGACGCGAGAAAAGACGCTGGTTAATGGCAGCATTGGTGAGCTTTGGTTACAGTCAGATAACCAGCCGTTGGGCTTCGCAAACTTCACGGGCTGTTGCGAATGCAGAGTCGCGAGGTTATCGACGGTCAGAGCTGCAGAGAAATTGCCATTACGATAGTTAAGCCCATCGATACAGTAGATACCGGCTGCTTCTTTGGATAACCAAGGTGGGCGCTGCGCTGCGACTCCAGAGTCGAAGGGAACAATTGAAATACTCACAGAATCTAAATCGTTAGCGTTATTGCTCTGAGATTGAATCGTATTCAATGCATTGGATAAAATGGATTTCAACGACTGGATGTTTGAACCCATCGACCCAGACACATCAAGTACTAAAACCAGCTCCGTTGGAATCGAAGATTGCTTGCTTTCAACCACACTTTTATAACCACCACCCGTCGCCGTTACCTTGGTTGCATAGCTCTCATATTGGAAGTTGGGCAGTAAGGGTGACAATGAATAACCTAGGCTAATACGGCATTCTGAGCCTATGATTTCTGGTTCTAAGCCACTCACACCTTTTAGGGTTGGCTGATAGTACTCTTGGTAAGCCCGCATCATTGGGAGTGTGGCTGTATCAGCAAAGGCACAAGCTAATGCGGCCGAATCGGCGGCTTGCGCTGCTCGGTTTGAAACCATTACTTGAGCCGAGATCATCAGGGTGCCAACGGCAATGAAAAGCGCTGGAAACAGTAACGCCAACAATGAAATGGTCATGGAGCCTTGCTGTTTTTTAAGCGCAATGCTGCCGAATATTGGTTTAACCATAATGCTTTCCTATCACGGCTGATGAACTTGAGAGTGTTTTAGGAAGATTGAGTCGCTTGTAGTCAAACGGTGTATTCACACATAAAGTGAGTTGAACCAAGGTGGATGGTCTTCCAACTAACGCAGGGTCGCCGCTACCCTCAACGATAAGTGTCTCTAGTTGATCGATGGGTGTGTACTTTTGACAGATGATCCCGGCATGGATGTGCTTGTATTCCCAGTTCGAAGCAGTGGTATCAAATACACGGCTTTCAAGTACCAACCCAATATCGCTGCGCTTGATGTCTTGCGGAAGATAACGTTCGGCGAGATCGAGAAGCTGATCCTTTAACGTATTAGGTAATCCGTTTGGGCCTTGCTCTGGTTTCAGTTGCGTTAGTGAAACGGCGTTGACTAGGTTATATGTTACGTTGTCGAGCTGAGTCTGTAGGTTGAATAAGCGGTAGGTAGCAACAAGCCCCCACAAAATGATCATGAGTGCGAGTACAACGAAGGGGAATTCAATTGCTGCTGAACCCGCTTGTTTTTTTCGAGGTGTTTTATTTGTTGTCATAACTAACCAGTACCTTTCTTTTCAAGGTTGTCATGTTGCCGATAGACTCAGAAAACTGAGTTGATAGATTAGGTAATAAGGCAAATGAAAATGAGTAAGACACCTTGTACTCGCCTAACACTGCTCTGCTTTTGGATACCGGTTTCTCATTAACTAAATCTGAGAAGTTTTCGGCGTATAGCGGCGATGGATCCAAGACGAGCTTGCTCTTATCTATCAGTGGGAACTTTGCGATAGTCTCGGCAAAAGCTTGGTCTGAAATAGGACTAATCGGCCGTGTCTTGGCCTCACGAACACCCGCATTAACGGCTACATCAAGGATGATGTTGACCAACAGCAGGCGGCAGATCTCAAAGAACCCGATGATCAGTATCAGGAACGGTACCACCAACATTGCAAACTCGACGGTCTGTGCACCTTTTTGACGTGAGAGCATCACTGTTCTCCTTGCTCAGTTTTAGCAGCAAGCTCTTGGTAATACAGACTATTGTTGGCGAACTCAGGTTGAGATAGATGTGCACGAGCGATACTTTTCGCGGACGCACTGTCTCCAGAAAGCGCATAAGCCAGTGCTAGATTGAGTTGCAGTTTTACGCTCGCTTCACCTCGGACAAAGATTGGGTGCAGAATTCGGACCCCTTGCTCTGGTTTACCATCGAGTATCCAAGCCATGGCTAAGTTGTTGCGATACTCATTACTGGATGGCATCAAGCTGAGGGCATGAGAGTAAGATTCACGCGATTTTGAATATTGCTTATTGAGCGAGTAACTTACGCCTAAACTGTTGTGGGCGACATCATCAGTTGTAACTAATCTGACAGATTCTTCGAGTGCTGATGTGGCTTGTTCAAGCTCACCAAGCGCCAACCACGCGCGGCCAAGTTCTCTGTAAATCGCGCTCGATTGATTAAGCTCGATACCGTGCTTTAGATAATGCAGTGCCTCATCATAACGACTGGCTTGATTCGCAGCGGACCCCATTAGCAATAGTAACTGTGGGTCATCAGGCTTCGATATCAGCATCTTTCGGTACAGATCCATGGCACTTTCTGGTTTGCCATTCATCAGTGCAACCTCGGCGACTTTCATATCTTCAGAGGTCTCTTTTTCAACGTTATTCGTTGACTGACAGCCAACCAAAATCAGCGCTAAACCCAAGAGAATAATCTTGTTCATAAGCCCCCCAGAGTTTGTTTAAGGGATAACATGATTGGCACGACAATAATGCCCACGACAGGTAGCATGATGAAGACCACTAAAGGGAATGACATCTTGGCTGGTATTTTTCCTACCCACTCTTCAAGCTCTAAGAAGTGATATTGGCGGCTATCAGAGGCAATCAGCTTTAACGCTTCAGCGAGAGGCGTACCGTATTGAAGCGCTTGATTCATGGTGGTCACAATATTGTTGATGTCAGGAAGCTGGACTCGTTTGTCTAGGTTTGAAAGTGCCGTTTGTGGTGAATCAAGAACCGATATCTCAGTCGCAGTGAGTAGCCATTCTCGTGACAATGCTGGAGAGATCGCACGCATCTCTTCACCGACACAGCGAAATACCGCTTCGAGTGTTAGACCTGATGCGACACATACCACCATCAGATCGACTGCATCAGGAATAACGCGGCTAATTTGCATTCGGACTTGGTTCACGCGCCAATCTAGAATGCGGTCGAACAGGATGCCAACCACAATGGCGATTGCGATACATTCGGCCACAGAGTTCATGTTAAGCACTTGGATTCGAGTGACATACCAAGCAATAGATCCCGTCACCATCGTCAGTAGTCTTAAGCCAAGAAGATAGATCTCTGCATTAGGACTCAACCAGCCAATGAGGATTAACTTCTGGCGTCGTGGTTTTGCACCTTGGAAGCGCCATTTGCTAGAAGCGGTCGTGTACTTAGAGGAGTAGCTCGATACGCGAGTCAGTCGCTCAGCGACAACATCTCGTTTGAAAGAAGACAAGTGTGCGACGGCTGTCAGTAGTAATGCACACCCCAACAGAAGCAAGGCAACATACATCATGATGAGAACCTTTTGTTACGAGTCAGAGCGTTCAAAATGAGTGTACCTGAGCTGATGCTAATGACGGCGTAGGTTAGTACACGCTGTCCCGATTCTGTGTTGAACAATTGGATTATCATGGTGGGTTCCATCAAATAGATACCACTCAATAACCCCAAGGGTAAGATAGAAAGAAAGAGGGCTGTCATACGAGGCTCCGAGGTTAAGCTCTTGACCTTTTTTCTCATCGCTCGATTGTCATGCATGGTTCTGCTTAAGCTTTGAAGAATGTCGCGCAGTTGGCCACCATTGGATTGATTCAGGATCAACGCGACCGAGAAGTAGCGAAAACTGCTGTAAGGAAGGCGAACGCATGCATCATCGAGGCTTTGGCGAAGGCTTAAACCGAGCGTTAAGTTGTCGCGAATATAGGAGAACTCACGTCCTAATAGCCCTGGTTGGGTTTCTGACACTTGTTCAATCGCTTGTGGGACTGAGAGCCCCGCAGCCACCGCTCTAGAAATTAAGCCAAGTACATTGATGATGCCTTGTTCGAACTCTTCTACCTGCATTTTCCGGCGGTACATCACTAAGGCACATGTGCATACAAACCAAAGTCCAACAGCGGCGAAAAGTTGATGATGCATTGCTAGTTGGGGAAATAACATGTGGCCTGATGCTGGGAAACCGATAGCTGATAAAGTAATGAAGTACTTATCCCAAACTGGCAGCAATGCATTCATTCGTAAAAAGAAAGCATGCAGTTTGTTGCTGCGCTGGTGGTTGGTTTTTTTGATTGAAACGTCAGCTGTAAGCGAGCGTTGACTGCCGCTTACCAATAACAGCCGTTTATTGACGATGGCTTGCTTTGAGCTCAACCTGATTAACCCGATCGCGATAAATAAAACGAAAACAGTGAGAACTAAGATCATCAGGCTTCAAGCTCCATCGCAACTCTGAGTTGAGCATCGAGTTGGTGATACTTGGCTTTTTCATTGAAGCTTGGTACGCACTTAGCACTCTTATATTCGCCAATCAGGTTACCTTGTTGATCTTCCGATAAAGGTTTGAATTTGAACAAGTCTTGAGTGATGTATTGTTCTCCTTCTAACCCTTGCACCTCGGTGATCGAAACAATGCGTCTTTTTCCATCACGCATTCTTTCGACTTGTATAACCACATCGATGGTGTCTGCGATTTGGCGGCGTAATGAGAACAGAGGCAGAGTCGCTTGGCTCATCATCAACATGTTTTCCATACGAACGAGTGCGTCAGTTGCCGAGTTTGCGTGCAATGTACACAGTGAACCATCATGGCCGGTGTTCATTGCCTGCATCATCTCAAAGGCTTCATCACCACGAACTTCGCCTAAAATGATGCGATCTGGTCGCATACGTAACGCATTTCGCACCAACTCTCGCTGGGTAATTGGCGTTAAGCCTTCGGCATTGGCTGGGCGGGTTTCTGCTCGTACAACATGAGGTTGTTGTAGACGCAGTTCTGCGGTGTCTTCAATGGTAATGATGCGTTCTTGAGGTGAAATGCTAAAAGACATCGCATTGAGCAGTGTGGTTTTACCTGCACCAGTGCCTCCCGCAACAAGCACATTAAGGCGTGAGCGAACAATAATATCGATAAGCTTAACCATCGATTTCGACATTGCGCCAAACTGAGCCAATTGGCTCAGTGTTAGCTTATTCTCATTGAATTTTCGGATGGAAATGTAGGTTCCATCAAGCGCTAGCGGTGGGATCATCACATTGACACGGCTACCATCATCCAACCGAGCATCGACTAATGGATTCGATTCATCGATTCTTCGTCCAACCTTGCTGACGATGCGTCGCGCTAGGTTGAGAAGTTGTTCTTCATTGCGAAATTGAACGGCCGTTTTTTGCAATTTTCCTGAGCGTTCTACGTAGACTTCACGGTACCCATTGACCATGATGTCGGTAATGCCTTGGTCTTCAATTAAGGGCTGTAGTGGACCTAATCCTAGAAACTCATTAAGCAGTTGTTCCACCGAATGAGCGACATCTTTGTGACCAAGCGGTAACTGCTTAGAGACCACGATATCTGACACCATTTCGGCAATTCTAGCTTCAAGATCGGGTGCGCTTAAGCTCACTACAACCGATGGGTCGATCGCCTTGATGACCTCTTCATGAATCACATGATAATGCTCACGAACTGAGGGTGTTGATGTGAGAGCTTCATGCGATCGAGCTCTATTCGTTACAATCGGATCAATGGCTTGTGTGTTCTGACCAAACATTATGCGCCTCGCTTCCAAAAACGGCGGTTGCCTTGTTGCGGCTCACCAGTGACTAGTTCAAGTAGAGAGTTAAACGCGAGCTTCACTTTCCTATTGCCTTTATGGGCAGGCTGACCAAGCGATGACTTGCTCAAGAAATGGTTTGGCAAAAATGGAATCATGACGTCTACAGATGTACCAAGTGATTTCTTAACATCATGGGCTGAAATAAGGGATGCGGAATCGGACTTACAATGGTTCAACACCACAATGGTTTGCGAAGCTGCTTGGTTTTGAAGTCGTTTGATTATCTGGCCTGCATTGCGAATGGAGCTGAGTGTAGGCTCGACCACAATGATTCGGATATCGGCACTTTTAAGCGCTTCAAAGCCAACCTGGTCACGCAATGAATAGGTCGGAATGTCGATCAGTAAGTAGTCTGAACTTTGCAGGCAGAACTTTGTAAACTGATCGAATGCACTCTTTTGTGGCCAAAATGGTGTGGTGTCTAAAGGTAGATAACCGGTAAAGAGCGTGTGCTCGGGTGACACACTGATCCCACTGCGCTCAAACACGAGAGGTTCTAATCTTTCTGGGTATTGTAAAAGCTCTACCAACGCCGTGTTGCCTTCGACATTGAGTAGCAAATCTAAATCACCCATCGAAAAATCGAGGTCCATACAAGTTACTCGTTTATCGAGTTCGGCAAGCTGCTGCGATAGCGTCGCTATAATGGTGCTGCTTCCTGAGCCACCTTTTGCACTGACAATGGAAACGATTTTTTCATTTCGTTTTTCGTTGTTGAGTTGCAAAGCAGCAAAGGAGACGTGTTCAAGATCTTGTGGTGTCACAGGGTTGACTAAATAGTCACTGGCACCGGATGCGAGCATTCCACGGTAAGCAAAAATTTCAGTTGAATGACCAATCGCGATAACTTGGCACCCAGTACGTTGTATTAAACGTTGCACAACCTGTTTCGACTCTGGCAATTCGCTATTCAATACATCGAGGAAGATGGTTTTAACGTCATTCTTAAGTACCTCTCTCACCACGTCATCTTCTTGATTCGAAGAGGTTGTGATGTTGTTGATACCGAAATCATTCAGTGTGTATGTGAGCGCTAATGTATCGAGTTGCTCCGATGCCGCGATCAGTACCGTTAAGTTGTGTACTTGATTCATTGCGAACCTCCTAGCGTGGTATTCGAAGAGCCAGAGTTTGTCTGTTGGTTTTGTGCTGGTGGCGCAAAGTAGTTATCGATGCTAGACACCGCTTTTTGTCCTTGTGCACTGTCGATGGGCTGACCAACTATCAGGTCTTTTGGATTTGCGACCATTTGCGCCAGTGCATTGGCATTCGCACAGCCAAAATTGCGCTGAGTACGATAAGCGTTGAGTGTGGTTCTTGGTGTTTTACCCGCGTCACATGCCGTTACTTTGGCACGATAAGATTCAACAAAAATCGTGAGATCACCTTGACCTTGTGCGGATGGATTCGATACTGAAATTTGAGAAGGGTAGAGCCCTAACTCGATCAGATGAAGCCTAACTTTTTCGCTTTGGTTTTCTCCTTTCTGAGTCGTATTTTCAATCTTAACCATTAAGTTGGATAGCGTGCCTCGACGAGCAATAAAATCAGAGATGTCATCTTTCTCTTGAGCCGATAACGTTTTACCCGACAGTGTTAAAGTCAGCTTGTTTGTTACGGACACCACATCCACAGAAGGTTGTTGGGTTGTAGGCGTTGGCGCGCAACCCGCAAGCGCAATGAGAGCGGGCAGTAATAAGGATAATTTGTTCATGATGTCCTCAGTAGTAGAACCCGTTGTCACCCAGTAAGCGAGGCTTCTGGTTGTCGGTGTATGTGTCTTGACTAAACGTTCTTTTACGTTGAATTCTCGGCAGTGCCAGTAATCGTTCAACATCGCTCAATGGGATTAAGCCATCGGTTGGCAGTGGCATTGAGTCCGAACGAGTTGGCTGAACTAGGTAAGCCGTTACAATGATGATCAGCTCTGTTTCTCTACGAGTGAACTCAGTCGATCGGAATAGGCTACCGAGAACCGGTATTTCACCGATAAGCGGTACTTTTTGTAGCTGTTCAATGTCTTCCGACTTCAATAACCCGCCTAAAGCAAAGCTCTGCCCACTGGCCAATTCAATGGTGGTGGAGGCGCTACGAGTGGTAAAAGAAGGGAAGTTAGTTCCGTTTATCACTTGTTGGCTCTCGATTGAGATGTTACTGACCTCGGGATTTACTTTTAAGCTGATACGGTTTTGACTGAGCACGGTTGGGGTGAAGTTCAGTTTTACACCGAAATCCTTGTATTCAATCTGAGTGGTGTCAGCCGTAATCAGTGGTAGCGGTACTTGTCCACCAACCAAAAACTCAGCATCTTCACCTGACATTGCGGTCAAGTTAGGTTCAGCAAGCACAGACATCATGCCGTTGGTTGCTAGCGCATCAATCAGAGCAGTAATGCTCGGTTTGCCCCAACTACTGACATTAGGCAGCTTTGAAAACGAAAATTGCCCCACACCGCCAGCGATTGAACCCCATTTTATCCCCAACTTATTGGATACATTTCTTGAGACTTCAGCGATTTTTACACGAATGTTGACCTGATTTGGCATGGTGACAACCAATTGATTGATCAGCTCATCATCATTGGGTTGAGTCTGCTGATTTTGATTGGTTGAATTACTGCTGTTGTTACTGTTTCCCTGTGAATTTGAGCTCTCTTGTTGTTCGGTAGAACCGACAATAGGGGATAAGTAGCCTTTCGCGAGCGACACGATATTGTGTGCCATCATCGGAGAGGGAACACGACCTTTAAGCCATAACTTTCCGCCCAGAGATTCCGCGTTGACTGACGCTTCTGGGAACTTGTTTTTAACCAGTTCATTGAACTCACGGCTGTTATGCGTCACGCGAATCTTGTTGGTATAGATCACGCGCTCCTGCTCGTTTAAAACGGTGATCGTAGCGCTGCCCGCTTGCTTACCGAATATCATCACCTTGGTATTGGTTAAGGTTTGGTAGTTAGCGATATGGGTGTTAGAGATGAAAATGGATTTCGCTTTTTCAGGTAAGAGAATCATTCTCGCCTCATTGATCGTGACATCAAATGTTGATGCTGCAGATGCAAAAGAGACACATAGGCTTGATAGCAGGAGAACACCCCACCAACGACAGATGTTAGCCATTGTTATCAGCTCCAGTTTTATTATTGACGGTTTTATTTTCGGCTCTAAATTCCACCAAACCCACGTCAGGTAATACCTGAGTTGTGTCTGGAGAAATGACTTTCAGCGTCACTGCATTTGCGTGTTGTGGTTGATGTTGAACCTCGTTTTGCCCACGCAATACAAGCGTTAACTTTCCTAATTGTTTCGCAAGGACCACTTGGTTTGCTTGTTCGGGAGTTACCTCTAAAGAGACACTGCTGTCGTCAGGGATACCATCTTCGAAGCCATTCGATTCCCGAGCCTTTTGATAAGATTCTGCCGTTTGCTTGTTATTAAATGCCAAGACTCTTGCGTCATGCACTATCGTTGTAACGTACAATCCTTGAGATGAATTGCCATAACGAAGTAGCTCACCATCTTGTGAACCGAGTAGGAGAATATCCACTCTGTCTCCCGGTTCAATGAAGCCTGAATTAGACGTGACTTGATCGACAGGAACCGAAATCGCGCGATAGCCCGGTTGCAACTTCAATGAGAGCGAGTAGCCACCTTCGGGTTCGGTAATGTCGGCTTTCGACAATATTGAGTCTTTGACGAGTTTGGTGCGTGCAAGCCCTGACATCGTATGAGCGGCAGAAATATCGTCCGGTGTCACGTGGTCGATGTAGTTCTCTAACTCTTGCTGTGGAACTTCTTTCCATCGAAACGAGTTTGGCGTGTAGGTTTGGCCTATCTCAATCGTACGAGTTGGAACCAGCACTTTGACCGTTTGCTTAGCGGCTTGTTTAGAAGAGGTGGTCGCAGACTCGCTATTGGTTTGGCTCAACAGTAAAACGGACAATCCGAGCACCGAGCAAAATAACGACAGCAACATGAGTCGCTTGGCAGTCATAACTATTCCTTTAATTTACGGTAAACGGGCTTATTCTGATTTTTGAGCGTCTTTGAGCTGCTTGACGACAGTTTGGTAAGCGTCAGTAATGGCTTCGGTTAGATCACCATTCTCGCCGCCTACAAAATTAAGCAAGACCACAGACATTGCTGCTGCGAGAATTGCGTATTCGATAGCGGCCGCGCCGCGCTGCTTTTTCTTGTTAAACATGTTGTTATTTCCTAAATGAAAGCAGCCTCAGCTGAGGCTGCTGTGATAATTAATAAAGGTGTCGTTAGTCTGAAACTAATCGATATAGATAAGCTGATGAATAGCTCGCGGTAGACACATCAGTCTCCGCCATCGTCGTCATATTTAACCCTTTGAAGCGGCCATAAGGTGCTGGGTCGCTGGTGATGTAGTAGCCATAGCTACCGCCAGTTGCTTCGTTGAACTCGAACACTTCGTTGTTAAGTGGCAATAAGCTATAGAGTTCAGCTTTTGTCGGGTAACGCCAATTGGCTTTGCCACAAATACTCTTGGTATTTTGTGCTGTGATAAGAGGGGCAATATCTACGTATTTCTTGAAACGGCTACTATCACCCCGAGAGAAGAGTTGCCAAACCAAGTTGCTGTCTGTGTCTTGAGCACATACTGCATTTTGTCGATTGGTTACTACCGTTCCTTGCGCATTTAGATACTGATAATTAGCAGACTTTTCTCTGAATAATCGAGCTAAGACGACTTTGTCTTCAGAACCATCGGTACGAGCTTTAGTTAGGGTTTGGCTACTTTCTTTAGTGTCGTAACTTGTGATGTATTGTTGATCACCGCTTGCTGCACTAGACCAGTAATAAAACGTGGTTCCATCATCGAAATAAGATTTGTCGTATTCTGGCTTTAGTCCCAAGTAATTTGGAAATACGTCTGTATCCAAGGTCATTTTCGAATTTGAACCTTCGACAGCTTTGGTGTTAATCGACAGCAACTGCGCTAAGTGCGGAACTGCCCAGTCACTAAAACCACACAGCTTGTTGTTATTCGTGCTAGCGAGTAGTTCGTTGCTGCCTAGTATGCTGGCGTATCCGGTCGCTGAAGCATCATAGGCAAGATCGTCAGCACCATGCGGTAGCCCATCTTTGAGCAGTGCCCATACTCGACGTTTTCCTGAAATTTTCGTGTCTTCAACACAGCGCCAACCTTGTTGATAGGTTGTGTCGCTTGGCAGGTAGTTTCCTAGTTCATCCAACTTGGCGAAGCGATTACTTACCATTGCGTTGGCTTGAGAAACACTAAACCCATTGTCTGCCGCTTGTTTTAGTCCATCTTTTGCTAACACCTTAGATTGAGCGAGATCGTGGAGTGTGGCTGTTGTGCTCATCTCTTTGATAAGTGTTTGATATAGAGCGATGAGCGAATCAAACTCAGAGCTAATTCCGTTAGTTGCGGTATTCAGTTGGTTAATGAAGTCGGTGACTTGCGCATATTGGCTCTCTAATACTGAAATGGCACTGTAGAGGTCCAAACTTGCTTGATGCAGCTCTGAAGCCAATGAGGCTGAGCCTATTGCACTTGTGGCATCGGTTAGCATTACCGAGTTTTTCTGGATGAATGCCATTTTTTGAGCAAACTTAGCACCTTCAACTAGTGCATTTAACCCGTTCGAGTTTTGCTGTAGTTTCGCTGCTTTTTCTTTGTAAGCTTTTACTTTGGTAATGAACTCAAGGCTCTCCGCATCAGTACGGCTTTGAGCAACCGACACCTGAAAGTCGTAAATAGTGAGCTTCGTGGTCACTGCACTCAATTCGTCAAGCCATGGTTTAGTAAAGGCCGCCAGTTCAACAGCTTTAGCTTGTGCTTGGGTTTCTAAAGTCGCGTAGCTTTGCGCTTTTTTCTGATTGTTCGCTAGCCATGTTGTTAGGTAAGCCTCAGCCGCCTTTACTATTGAACCTTGTGTACTGAGTAGGGTTTCAATAGCAGTTGTTGAAGCATCAATGTGACTGACTAGCTGCGCCCCAGACGGCAACTGCCATTTAGGGTATGCGTATTTACCGTAATACTGTTCAAGGGATTCTTGGCCTTTGTTTATGGTGACAGCGACGCCATTTTTATCCGCTAATGCATTCTGTGTCTGATTCGATACTAAGTAACCTCTTAAGTTTGAAGGCAGTGTTGCGGGGTCTCGTTGTGATAGCGTGATCACTTCACTGCTCTCTGGAAGATTCCAACCTGCGATACCACAATCATCCAGCTGTGTGACTTTATCGAATACAGTATCGATTTCTGAAGAGAATCGTTCCGCCCAAAACGTCGGTTCCCCTTGTCCTTTGTCATCGTATTCAGCAATACAATTTAGGGAGTAGGAGTTCCATGAGCCACCGTAACTAAAATCAGCGGCCTGCGAACGGGTTTTCATCGGTACGAATTTTAATGCAGTGAAGCGACTACTAGCATCTGTAGCCCAAAGGGTGTCACTGATTGAGTTTGATACACCTTGTTTAGCATTCTTTTTTAATCGAACACCGACATTGGCTTTGTCGTACGCTTCTGGGCCAATAAATTGAGGTTTTGAAACAACAGGGTGCCAAGTGACACCTTTATCGTTGGTAAACTCATAGTATTCCGCTTGATCAAAACGAACCGATTGACCCTCAACGTTGGCGGTTAAGTAAGCCCATTGAAATCCATTTGTGTTGACTGGATTGCTGCCTGTGAAAGTATTTACAATTTCAGGCGAGGTTGGCGCGGGTATTTCAAACACTTTGGTAAAGGCTTGTGTTGTTAATGCTGACGCGCCGTGAGGCATGCCATTGTTAGGGTTTGCACTTACTCGTAATTGTACTTCAGCGATGTTCTTGTCGATATTGCCAATCACTACAGGCTTAGCGGTTACTTTTGTCCAAGTTGAGCCGGAGTCGAGCGTGACTTCGAAGTGCTCGGGCTGAGTGAACTCGCCGAAGTATGTCCAATCGAGCGTGTTGTCGGTGTCGTTAACCACCAGACCAGTCGGGGCACTTGGTGCTGACGGACGAACAGTAAACGCGACATCGTTGGTTAACTCTGAACCGCTAGGACGACCCGTAATCGGATCTCGTTTAACGCGTACTTGGATTGAATCAATAGCGTAAGCTTGGTCATTTAGCTGATATGGCTTTGTGGTAACCACTGCCCAGCCGGTGTTGAGTGTATTGATCTCGTAATCCGTTACCTCTGAAAACCCGGTAACAAATGTCCAGTCAAATGTATCTAATCCATCATGAGAGATTGGTGATGTCGGTGCGGCAGGCATACTAGGAGTAACAGAGTAGCCCTTGTCTGAACACAGCGCTTCGCCAGGATCATGTTGAGGATCTGTACCTGCTTTTACTCTTACACAGATTTGCCCTTTGGCAAACGCCTCATCTGGGATAGCTTGTGGGTTGCTAGTTACAGGGGTAAAAGTAATGCCTCTATCGAGAGAGTATTCGTAGAAATTACTTCCCGTAAATCCTTCAACGTCTGTCCATGCGAATGTGTTTTCTGCGTCGTCAACAATCGGTGAGGTTGGTGCTATAGGTTGATTTTCTGAGCGAGTGAATACAGAGCTAATAACCAACGGAACTCCCGCGGGGCGGGCATCCAGTGCATTTGACTTAACGCGAACCGAAATCGTGTTTCCAGGAAGTGAAACATTGCCAACAAGATACGGCAGTGCGGTTACGCCCTGCCAACCATTACCTAGATTAATCTCGTAGAAAGACGGATCCTTGTATCCATTAACCCAAAGCCAGTTGATCTGATTGGTGCTGTCGTTAGCAAATTCCAATACCGGTTTTACTGGTTGGATTGGGGTTACCGTCATCGATTGTTCTGATGCTGAACTTAATCCTGTTGGGTGACCTAGCGAGTCATCTTTGGCTACACGAACTTTTAGATGTCCAACTGGAATATCTAGATCTGGAATGTCTTGAGACTTTTCAGTCACTTGCGTCCAGCTTGAGCCATTATCTAATGAATATTCATACAAACCTAGTTCATTAAACGAATCGACAAATGCCCAATCAAATTGATTGATCGCGTTATTCACCGTAATCCAGGCTGGAGCAGCAGGCACTGTCGTTAGCGTAAACGCTTTGTCTGAAAGCATAGGCTTTCCGGCAGGGGTATTACGAACGTTAGACGCAGCAACTCGAACTTGAACGGCTCCTTTGTCGAACGCCAGTTTCCCTACAACAATCGGCTTACGAATTACCGTTGTCCAAGTCTTCCCTGAATCCAATGAATATTCGTAATCTGTGTTGTGAGTGAAGCCACGCACAAGCTGCCAATCGAAGGTGTCTGAGGCATCATTGACTTGACCGTGCTTAGGCGCTGGCGGTCTAGTGATGATTTTATTGCCATCGATGTCTTCTTGGGAAACTTTGAGTTGGTCTCGGTATTCCTTACCAAGTTGTTTCAATGCGCTATCGGTTCCTGATGCGCCATGAGACAGCAAATCGGTCTTGGCTTTAAATTCTGCTAAATCAAGCTCTGCCAGCTTGTACATAGATCCTTTTCGAGCATTTACTTGGTCGACACCTGCATCAACAGAAGCCATTTGTGCTTCCTGAAGTACGCGAGTAACACCGCGCGCAAACATGTGTACTTCACGGCTTTTGGTTGAGTTTGATGCGGAATAATCACCAACAGCCAGTTGTTTATCGATGCCTAAGTCGCTGGCTACAAGCTGGGTTGCTTCATCAAAACTGATTCCACTGGTTCTCGATACACTGGCAATGAGAGACGTCACGGGGCTAATCACGTCCGAATTGCTACTCGGTACTTCTAGCGTAAATCCGGATTCAATAGGCTGATTCGGTGAATCCATATCGATAGTTATACCGGCAACCGCTTCGACCAATATTGGGTATTGGGCGACATCATTGTCGACGTCTAGTTGGAATCGTCCTTCGGCGTCCGTAGTGGCAATTTCTCCATCAGCAGAATCACACATGGCATTGCTGTTTCTGTCTAAACAAACCTTCGCGTTGCGTAAATAACCATCCAAAGCTATGCCCGAAATATTCTGAGAACTTGGCTTAGTTTGTGACTGTTTGAGCTTCGGATCTGACTCTGCTCCGCCACAAGCAATCAGCATTGTGGAAACGAGTGAAACACTCATTAATTTGTATGGATTCCTTACCACCTGAACTCCAAATAATTTATAAATTACCCATAGGAAAGGCGGAGGATATTAATTTAAATGATAGTAATTATCAATATCATTTGATCTTTTATTTCGTTAAGTGATTTAATAGCAAAATAAAATACTATCAATCAAATCATAAACTAGGTGAATCGGTCGAAAAAATGCACAATAAATTTTTAATATGCAAGCTGTCACTAGCAATATCTGGTGTCTTAATGGTCTCTGGATGTGGTGGCGGTTCGGACGGGGATAGTTCGGTTGGAACATCGGCTTCAGGCTACGCCTATCAAGGTTCATTAGTATGTGCTGATGCAGATCTGAACGGCGTATGCAGTGACCAAGAGAAACAGCTTGAAGAGGTTTCTGGGTACGCGAAACAGAGGCAATATGATGGTGCAATTTTGACCGCTTCTCCCAATATGGAATTGGTCACACCTTTCACGACCTTGATTCATAGTGAGATGATGTTTAATCCCGGCGTAAGCAACGATATTGAACAAGCAAAATCATCACTTCAAAGTAAGTTGGGTGATCATGTTGGTATCAATTTCAGTACGCTCGATACCACCTATGGCCCTAAAGATTCATCTGATTTGTTGCTAAATTCTTTGAAAAAGGCACAAAGTGACGGCAAGCAAGCGCCTTATACTAATATTGCTCACGCGTTAGATCTAATGATTGAGCACAAGACTCTAGATTTATCAGCTATCGATGTGGCTGGGGCGGTTTCTAGACATCTGCAAATTGAAGATTCATTGATCGTGAGAGGCTCCCAATCAGTGCCAGAATTATATGGTGCTAAATCGATAGCGTTGAACCCTGCGAACAGTCAGATTGTGTTTTTAACGGCTAATGATGTGGTTATGCAAATTGATAGTTCTTCACGTAATAAGCCGGTGACAATCAATGGTGATCCTGCATCTCAAACGGCTTCTGGTTTAGTTAGCATCCGTTCGCACGACGACGATGATGATCACGACGACCATGATGATGACGACCATGGAGGTGACACTGGAGGCGGAGAAATACCGGTAGACTCGAGTGAAATCATTCAGTTAGTTCCTACGTTAAATGGTGTTCAGGCATACAAGGTTTACAAACCAACCGCTTACGTTTCACCCACATCGAGTGATATTTGTAATAGCCAAGGCGCTAATGGTGTTTTCCTCACGAGCCTCAATGGTTCGAATAACAACAATGTTGGCGTGAAGTCTTTTGCGATTGATACATACAGCAGCCGTAGTGGAGGCACACTTCCGCCCATTCCAAAACCTAATCCTGCCGTTCCGCCTAAATCAAGTGAGTCGTGCATCAATGATAACTTCGCAGCAGTGGTTCCTCTGTTACAAAGCGGCTCGTTGTTGGCGATTAAGAATACCGGAAGCTCGATATATTCGCAGCAAGAGCTCAAATCGTTAAGTGCTAATAAGCTCAACATGAAAAGTTGGCGTCATGAGTTGAAAGCCTCTTCGCCTCAAGTCATGCCATCTTATGACGAAAGTGAAGCATTGATTGTCTATAAGAATTACTTTTCGAACAGTAATTTAGCGGCAGAAGTTATCGACACGGCTAACCTATCCACTAAGATGACCATTGATAAGTTAAACCTTAATACAGCCAATATTGTCGTGAATCAGCAGATATTGTTGGGGTTGGATAGCAATAAGGTTGAGTGGGTGTCTAACTCGATACAACAAACCGTACTTGGGGAGCTGACCGTTGATGCTGTTATTAGCAAGATAGCGACATCGAGAGACGGAAAAACCAGTGCTATTACCACCGCAAGTTCTCTTTATATTGTAGATAACATGACGAGAACCTTACTTGTAACAGAGTCTCTGAGTAACAATGCCATCGAGTCTTTGTATGTGTTAGAAGATAAGGTGATTGCCTTAACCTCTTCAGGAGCCGACTACTACCAATTCCGAAATATTAGCGGTCCGGCTCTAAAAGTTGGCAGCCAATTGGTGACCAAAGAACTTCTTAAAAAGTGGGAAGACAGCGGGAATTCAAGCTGGAGTTCAACCAACTTGGGTTACATTCTTTCTCAAACGGGCACTGAAAGTGAAATCTCCGATAATTTTAAAAATGTAAACTTGTCATTCTTGCCAACGAATGCAACGGCCTCGAATAGTATCACTGGGGTACATGTGAGTGGTTTGGAACGAGGTGAGTGGTTAACCTTCTATAAAGGCCTTTAACGGTTTTTAGTTTCAAAGAAGGGAGGTTTCCTCCCTTCTTATTTTAATGTCCTTCTCTACGCGTAACTGCCTATTCCCCTAGCTTATTGCTTTCTGTATTTTCTATTTATAGCCTTTATATACATCAGAAAAACAAAAGTTAATCGTTTGTTAATCGCCGTAAAACCGGAGTATGATACTGGATTACTATTTAGGATTTGGCTGTCATGAGTGTATCAACAGCGAGCTGGAAAACGCCGCAAAACTTTTTATTACTGATTTCGATTGTTGTCCCTGTCGCGTTTTCAAGCTGGATGGCTCTGCTGAATAACTTCGTGATAGAGAAAGCGAACTTTGATGGTGCCGATATTGGCTTGTTGCAAAGCGTTCGTGAGATTCCTGGTTTCTTAGCGTTTACCGTGGTGTTTGTTTTGGCATTCATTCGTGAGCAACGCTTTATGTTGATATCGCTGGCGATGCTGACCGTAGGCACGGCGATTACCGGTTTATTTCCTACACTCACAGGCTTGTTACTAACTACGATTTTGATGTCGACGGGCTTTCACTATTTTGAAACGCTTAAGCAATCTTTATCTTTGCAGTGGCTGAATAAAGAAGAAGCACCAGAGATGCTGGGTAAAATGATCTCTGTGGGCGCGCTCGCGTCATTGATAACGTACGGATCTATCTGGGTGATGTTGGAACAGCTTAAGCTGGATTTCGCTTGGGTGTACGGCATTACTGGAGGCATTGGTTTTATTCTGGTTTTAGTGATGACCTTTGGCTTCCCTGAGTTTCAAACCAAGACTCAACAAAATAAGAAATTGGTGCTGAGAAAGCGTTACTGGCTCTACTACGCACTCACGTTTATGAGTGGTGCAAGAAGACAAATCTTCACGGTATTCGCAGGCTTCTTGATGGTAGAGAAGTTCGGTTACTCGGCTGCTGATATAACGCTACTGTTCTTAATCAACTATCTGTTTAATTTCTTGTTTGCCAAACGTATTGGTCGATTTATTGGTGTAGTCGGTGAGCGTAAAGCGCTGATCTTCGAGTATGTCGGTTTGATTGGTGTGTTCGTTGGGTATGCTTTAGTACAAACGGCGGAGTGGGCAGCCGCGCTGTATGTGGTCGATCATCTGTTCTTTGCGTTGGCATTAGCGATCAAAACCTACTTCCAGAAAATTGCAGATCCTGCTGATATGGCCTCAACCGCGGGTGTCTCTTTCACCATCAACCATATCGCCGCGGTTGTTATTCCAGTCGCGTTTGGTGTGATTTGGTTGTCTTCCCCTGCGACAGTTTTTTACATTGGTGCAGCAATGGCAGTGGTTTCTCTGGCGCTGTCTTTAAACATTCCTAAGAAGCCTGAAGAGGGTAACGAAGTCCGGATGTTTAGCTGGCGCTAATGTGCATTTCAATCTGATGAGATAAACAAAAAGCTCCAATAGCGATATTGGAGCTTTTTTGTATGTGCTATTTGGTAGTCAAAGGCGTGACGTTCTAAACGGATTACTTCCTATGCCGCCTGTTTTTCTAATGAGCCAGAAAAGCGCTTCTTGTAGCTGCGTAACATACTTAGGCTGAATATGGCTGTTACGGTTTCCGCGAACAGGATACTCGCCCAAATCCCTTGTTCTGGGAATAGCTTTGGCAAAATCATGATGCCCAATGCGACGAACACAAAGCCGCGGCCAAGAGATATCAGTGTTGCTTGTTTAGGTTTGGCCGTTGCCTGAAACAGGTTGGCGATCACTAAGTTGATGCCCATCAGTGGTACAGCAAAGAAGAAGAACGTTAATGCCGTGGCTGACAGTGCAATCAAATCACTTGAATCACCCAAATAGAGGGCTGCGATTTGAGGCGCAAGCAGGTACACAATAACCATAAACACCAAGCCGCTACCAATGGCACTTTTTAAACCTAAGCGAAAAATCGCTTCGATTCGGTTTGGCTGGTTGGCACCATGATTAAAGCTGATGATTGGCTGGCAGGCTTGAGCGATTCCGACCATCACAAACAAAGCGAATACCCCGATATTTGCCGTTAAGCCATAGGCGATAATATGATTCTCACCAAACTGATGCAGCAACACGTAGTTGAACAGCAAGATTGTCATCGCGGCGGTTACCTCAATAAAGAAGGTCGGTGTACCTATTTTTAGGATGCTTGGCAGTTTGTCCAAACCAATTCCTTTTAGGCTCAGTTCCAAGGTGCCTTGTTTACGTACAAAGTGGCTCAATAGAATACAAGCGATAACACCTTGCGCAATGGCTGTACCGTAGGCTGCCCCTTTCATACCCCAGCCCCACTTTAAGACGAAGAAGTAATCCAACACTAGATTGACCACAGCACCTATCGACATCGCGTAAGTCGCCAGTTTTGGGTTGGTGTCGTTACGAACAAAGCACGACATGACCCAAGCTAACGAGTACAACACAAAGAATGGCAGCATTACAGCCAGGTAATCGTGAGTCAGTTCAGCCATGTATCCAGAAGCGCCCATTAACGCAATCATGTCGTCTAGAAAATACAGAGCAATGCTGACTGAAATGGTGCTAAGCACGGCGGTACTGAGCATTGATTGACTAAAGAGGGTTTGACCCGACGCTGAATTGCCTTTACCAACTTCGATAGACATAAGCGCTGCGCCGCCAATGCCAACCATCATCGCGATAGCGGTAAATATCGAGAAAGCAGGGATGGTCAAAGCGATAGCACCAAGCCCATCAGGGCCAACACCACGTCCGACGAACCATGCGTCTCCCATGATGAAGAGAGACTTGATCACCATGCCAGTTAGCGCTGGCCAAAGGTACTGATAAAAAGATTTAGATATAGGATCGGTTTTAAGGTTGATGGCCATTCGAGAGTGCTCCCAACAAGTTGGATGTAACCAATGTGGATGAAATAAAGAGGGAGCATTATCCGAACTTAACTGGGCTCTAAAAAGGGATGATCTGCGTGTTATGTTGCACTATCTGCACATCGAGTTCGAAACTCTGCTGGCGACTCATTCATCTGGCCACGGTAAAAACGGCTGAAATAGGCGGGGTCTTCGAAGCCAAGTTCAAAGGCGATGGTTTTAATTGTCTTGGTCGAAAAAATCAATTCTCGGTTCGCTTCCAAGATGATTCGATCGTGGATCAATTGGGTGACCGTCTTACCTCGTTCAGCCTTCACGATCTCATTGATGCGCTTGTTAGTTATCGATAGCGCTTGCGCATAAAACTCACAATGTTTGTGGGTAGTGTAGTGTTGCTCAATCAAATCGACCACTTGGTTTACTCGGCTGTCGCGCACTTCGCCTTTCAATGATGATTGGCTGGCGAAACGTAATATGTAGCGCAAAAAGCTATTCATGAGGGACTCTACCAAATCCCAGTCGCTCTCTTCTCGTGCACACTCCTCTTTAATCATAGTGAAAATAGGCAGTAGGTAGCGGTTGCCTTCTTCACTGCAATCTAAGTAGGGAGGACGACTTTGATGCATGGCAAAAACGGTGTCGACCAGCTGTGTGTTGCGATGGTTGGTTTTGACAAAGCCTGGCGTAAACACCAGTAAACGAGCGCTTTCTCCCACTAGTTCAGATCGGTGAACCTGACCCGGAGCAATGGTAAAAATACGGCCGACCTTGTTGTCATAGTCTACAAAATCAATGCTCTGACTGCCTAAGTTATCTACGCACCACACCAACTCCCAGTATTCATGTCTGTGCGGTTCTAAGAATGCGTCGTCGCTGTTCGTCAGTTCCTCAACCCTACAAGGTTGACCTTTAATCAGGCGCATGTGTTTGATGGGAGTTCTCATGACATTCCTTGGTTGAAGACAGATGGTGCAATTAAGACTAGAGTCGGTTGTTCTCGGCGTTTCTAATGTAGTTGATAGTGGCTTTTAAGTCATTCGATTGATGCGTTATTGGCTATCTGATATGAGCAGTAAACCAGTGCTCGTGTTGGAACAGACTGAAGTATATGAGGTGGACGTGAGAGAGGTTCAAGTCGGAGTCGTAACTAAATAAAACCCTAGAGACTCATTGCGAGCCCTAGGGTTATATATACAGATTATTAGTCTAGCTTAGCCTAGTTGCTACTTACTGTTTTCAAAGAAGAGCGTAGCTTGAAGATTCCCTTAGGTGCCTTGGTCAGCAAGATGCCACAAAGTAGAGGGATCATCATAAGCAGAGACTGTTCAGATAGAACCTCACCATTGATGTAGCAAGAGATCAGCAGCGCAACCACTGGGAAGATTAGGAAGCAGATAGACGCTTGGAACGGCGTCGAAACCTGTCCTAATTTAAAGTAAGCCACAATGCCGCCAACACTCGCCACAAAACCTAGGTACACGACAGCTGAGATTGAATCCCAAGTGAAGGATTCAACATTAACGCTTTCACCCATTGCAGAAACTGCGAACAAGAATAGAGAAGCAATTAAGCTCGGAACGGCGTTGTAGGTAAGTACTTCGATGCCTTTACAGTGCTTTTGAACTAAAACATACATCACTGCGTGAATGGCAACAGCAAGGCCTAAGCAAACCGTGCCAATAAGGTAGTCATCACCACCCATTTGCATTTCATTGCCAAGGATTAAACATAGGCTCACAACAGCTGTGACCAAACCAAAGATTTGATGTTTCGCCAATCGTAGACCTAAGAATAAACCCGACATCAGCATGACAGCGACTGGCATGTTGGCGAAGATGATCGACGCTAGACCAGAAGAGATGTATTGCTCACCATAGATCATCAAAGTGAACGGAATAGCAAAATACATCAGTGCCACAATAAGCAGCCATTGACGTTTACCTTTAGGGAAAAGCAAAGGTTGGTTGAAGATTTTTGCTAATACCGCAAGCAGAGGTGCTGCAAGTAAAAAACGTAACGCAGTGGCAAAAATAGGTGGGATAGAATGCAATGCCACTTCCATAGCGAACCAAGTGGTTCCCCAAATTAAGCAAACAGAGACAAAAAGCAAGATAGTTAGCGACTTCGAATTCATGGTGACTACTCATTAATAATTATTTTAAATCATAGGCTTGTGGCGCCTTAATGACGTGGCACAGTATAGAAAGGTAGTCGGAGAAAAGTTTTGCCTTTTTATCTCTAATTTGAGTTTTTTGTGGAAATTAAATCTATAATGTAGTTATTTTGAAGAAAATTATTTCATTTTAGATAGCCTAAACAAAGTCATTATTCTTTGTGAGGTTTAATGTTGGTCGATAAATCGCCAGTTTAGCGACGTATGGCAATTTGGTTGAAAGATATTAAGAATAAGATTCAGCGTGTTGTTTTAGGTGTTCAATAAAGGCGCGAATTCTGGCTGGCACCTGTAACCCATAATTATGTACGACATAGAAAGAGGCTTTAAGAACTTGATCTTTGGGCAAGATGTTTACCAATGTCCCTTTTGTCAGGTCTTCTTCAATAGCTTGTTTAGGTAAACAGGCAATCCCCAACCCATTTAAGGCCATCATGCGGATGGTCGGAACGCTATCTCCGATTCGACTTGCCCTGAATTGATACGTGCTTACTTTGCCCTTATTAATTTCAAAGCTTCTTTGGCTGTTGATTCCTTCCCACTGATTGGCAATGTAGTCATATTGGGAGAGGTCACTTGGCGTGACTGGTTGCGGTATTTGCGCCTTAGTAAGATAATCTGGGTGACAACACAGTACCTGATGAAGCTCTCCGAGCTTGATTGCACGAGACGTTGAATCAGGAAGAGCCCCAACAGTGACCGACAGGTCTATGTATTTCTCGATAAGATCTACGCGCATATCGTTGGCCAATAGTTGAGGCTCGATACGAGGGTGGCTTTTCATAAACTCACACATTGCAGGTCCAATAAGATGTGTCATCAATGTGTGTGGGGATGTGATGGTGATAGTGCCTGCAAAATCAGAACAGGACTCGCGTACTTCTTCTTCTGCAAGCGACATTAATTTTCGCATTTCTAAGCATCGTTGATAAAAACGTTGTCCAGCGTCGGTTAAGGATTGGCGACGTGTTGTTCGAGTGAGTAGTTTTACATCAAGGTATTGCTCAAGTCCTTGTAAATGGTGACTAACGACAGACTTTGATAGCTCTAGCTTATCAGCCGCTTTGGTTATAGAGCCCGATTCTACAATTTGGGCGAACACTTGCATGCGATGCAATTCGTTTTTCATGGTGGTTTATTGTCTTATTAAATCGAACTATGTTTCAAATATTACTGTATTTATCTATTTTAACAAACAAGTAAGATTCTCCTCGTACCTTAACAAAATAAGAAAACGGAGAGAATGATGACTATTTTAGTGCAATTTACCTTGAGCCATACTGAAAATAAAACGGCAGAGATCGGTGAGTTTTTTAACGAAATATTGCCAGATACTCGTACTTTTAACGGCAACCTTTCTGCGGAGCTTTATCAAAAAGATTTGGCAGAAAATGCCTTGGTTTTATGTGAAGAATGGGAAAGTACCGCTCACTTTAATGAATACATTGCTTGGCGCAAAGATATTGGTGATTTTGACCGTTTAGGCGCGATGCTTACGGATATGCCAATTATCACCGTCATGTCAAAAATCGTCACAGCCTCTGAGGGGTAATGATGAATAAGATATGGAGCCCTTCTTCAGTACCCGCTCCAGCCGCTAATTATCATCAATGTGCGTTGATCCCCGCAGGTTCAACGCGGTTGCACATCGCTGGGCAACTAGGGATTGATAGCGAAGGGATGGTGGCTGAAAGTGCGGAACAACAGATTGTACTGGCTTGGAAAAATCTGAGAGGTGTGCTTCAGGCAAACCAAATGGATATCGAAGATTTAATCAGTGTAAGGCTGTACTTAGTCGACCGGAATGATATGTCTGACTATCAAGCCGCAAAGCAGCGATTGCCTTTCGATGTTGGTGGTCTCCCAACGACATTACTGTTTGTACAAGGGCTCTTTGACGAGCGATGGAAAGTTGAAATTGAGGCTGAAGCGGCGAAACTGATTTAAGTCGATCGCTGTATGCTCAATTGATACGAAAGACATGATATGAAGCAAAAAGCCCCTTTATTTAATCAGACTATAAAGGGGTGAGAGCTACCACACGAAACGGTAAACTAAAAACGTAGGTTGAAGCCTAACTCGACGATGCCATCAGAACGGGTACGGTCACTTGGACTAACGCGCTTTTGACCGAATGTATATTTCACATACGGTTCCACCCATTTGGGTTTCAGCGTAAAAGTGACGTCTTGGCTGTTGTAATAACCTTTTGACCCCGTTAATTGGCGGTCATGACTGAATGAATAAGCAAAGTTCATAAACTGTGTGGGAGAGTAACTGGTCCCAATGGTACTTTTCCATTCTCGGCTCGCATCACTTAAATCGAATAAAGGGAATTTTCGCCATTCATGGGATGTGTTACCAAATACCATTATGTTGTTGGTTAGAGCTGTTCCACTGAATAAGCCAACATCATAAATATCAAAAAAATCGGCACGACCATAGCTGATGAAAGCTTCTGTGTAGTAATCACCTAGCATTACGCCATAGCCTGTACCTAGTTCTAAATATCCTTCAGAATCTATTTCTGCACTGATGTTCACCTCTTCAGTTGCTTGAATTACGCCGGATACTGTACCTATCCAGTTGTCTCCAGCTTTAGCTGTTTGAAAACTTAAACTCGGATCGTGGTAGCTTAATGTTTGTAATTGATGGTCGTTTGCATATACGGTAAGGGGCATCAATAAAGTGAATAGTAGTCGTTTCATCGTGTTCTCAACTCTCAAATAAAAAGGAGCCGCTAATAAGCGGCTCCTTTGCTTTTATCTTTATTATTTTTTATTAGCTACGACTAGCGCGGTCTTTTACTGCTTGTTTAATTTGCTGACGTTGCTCTTGAGAAAGAGATTGAAGGTTACTTTTTAAGTCATCGATTGTGTCTTGTGTGATAGTTTTCGCACCTTCAATTTGTACTAAACCTAAAGCGTTCTTCCTTCCTTGGACAATTGTTATGCCATGCTCAGTTTTAATTAGAGAGTACGTTAGGCCATAGTTAAGTTCTTTGCTTTTTAGAGTACCTACGGTCTCTCCTTCAGGGTTTTTGATAACTACACCTGTGGTTTCTTCAGTTATACGGTACCCAGAGTCACCCTTAATCATTTCATTCTCGACAATAATATGGCCACGATTATTAATTGTTATATCTATTGATTCACCAATGTTTGCGTGATCAATAATGCCATCGCGAATTGGTTGAGAAGGGTCTAATTCAATTGGATGCGTTGGTGTTCCTTCAATAGGATGTTCAATCGGTTTGCGGGTTAATGCTGCGAAAAGGCGTCCATCGTCATTACGGAATGTAATTTCAGCGCCATTATCTAAGCTAACAACAAAACCGAGTTCTTGCATCTCACCATGTGCTATTACTTTTCCATCCATGTTGGTGATAGTACCGTCAGCATTAAATGCTGCGCCACTGTCTGATTTAGGGTGATATAAAGCTCCATCTTTTAAAATCAGGGTTTCACCGTTGTCCAAAGTAATGATAGTTGTGCCTAAAACATCATCTATATCACCGTAAGTAGGCGCGGAATCAGGGCCTTCGTGTTCATGACCGTGGCCAAAAACAGTAGCGATTAAACGGCCGTCTTCATGGCGAATAATAATTTCTTCACCGCGAGGAGTATTGAATGTTAAATGTGTAATTTGACCATCAGTACGATGAGTTTCTACCGTGATCCCAGTGCTTTCACCAGACATCGTTAGCACTTCACCATCTACGATTTTGTGAGTTGGTTTAGCATCTGAACCGTTGATGTTAAGGTAATAAGCATCCTCTCCTTGTATGACCCACATGTAGTTACCGTTGTCACCTTCGATAAGCGCTACAGGCATTCCAAGGTCGTCTACAACCATGTAATTAGCAAAGAATTCATTGCCAGCAGAAGGCCCCCATTCGTCATCGCCAAATTCTGGGTCTAACACTGAACCTTCGATGACCAACCGGCCATTTTCAACCGCTAATGTATATGATTTGTCGTTGATATAAACGGTCGCAACACCATTATCTGTAACCACAGTACCAACGATG
The DNA here is from genome assembly GCF_963898195.1 of Vibrio sp. L3-7. NCBI lineage: Bacteria > Pseudomonadati > Pseudomonadota > Gammaproteobacteria > Vibrionales > Vibrionaceae > Vibrio > Vibrio sp. L3-7. The sequence continues at coordinate 40,775 of NZ_CAWQUW010000011.1, forward strand.
TCGCCATTCGCGTTGACCACAACATCACCTTGAATTGTGAATATTTCACCGTTTACAGTTACAATCGCATTTCCTTCGCCATCACCAATAACAACAGCATTGTTACCTTCGTCACCCATAATGTAAGCAGTATGAAGTTCTTCGTTATAAACAACATCAGCTACACCAGTTTGTGGTCCTGGGGTTGTACCATTATCGCTGCTACCAGAAGAAGAACAGCCAGCAAGAAATGTCGCCGCAATAGCAGCACTTAGTAGTTTTAGTTTCATGGTTTACTCTCAAATATTGTATAGGAACAAAGGTTGCTTCTTGCAGTGTTATGTGGCGTTCCTAGCCGATGAGAGAAGTATAGGGATGGAACAAAAAAGCCTCTAATCCCTTAAAAGAATAGAGGCCTTAACGATGAGTTATTAATGAAACAGAGTAAAGAGGGTGATAACTACTGGTTATTATTGAGTTGGAGAACCAGTATTTTCTTAAGCCATAGTGTCATTGGACTATTTCTATTTTTATGGTGGTAATAAGCACAAACGGTTGGTTGATAATAGTTACTATCAAACAATAACTTGATAGTTCTTAATGACGTCTCTTGCTCAACTTCTAAGAATTTAGATGCTGGGAATAACATGTCTGAATTTTTGACGACATCAATAACTGCAGACGGCAATTCTGAACGGAAACCAATGTTTGCTTTCAAGCCTTTTACTTTTAGTATTTTCTCCGCTTGTGATTGGTGTGAATTCCAATCAACCGCAATGACTGAAGCCAATTCAAAGTTAACTCCGTCTTTAACTTCCAAAGACTCTTTTTCGTATGGGTGATCTTTCCTGACATACCCTTTGAAAGTATCTTGTGCAATGGGCTTTTGCAGTAGCTCTTTAGGTGCGTGGTTGATCTCGTAGTTCAACCCGATGTGGACTTCATCATTAATAATGTCAGTCATGGTGGTACCAGACCAATTCAATAGCTGAATTTGCACTAATGGCGCTTCAGAACGAATGGCATTAAAGAGCTTGCTTGAAAGGGACGACAGCAAATATGGGGATAGTGCGACTTTTACCACTCCTTGTAGTTCGGCGGGGTTAAAATCATTGCTGTTATTAATGGCAAAAGAAAGTTCATCAAGTATTGGTGAAATGCTTTCCGCTAACATTGTCGCGTGATCAGTCGCGCGCAAGCCATGGTGTGTTTTTACAAACAGTTCATCGTCAAAATGGTCACGCAGCCTTTGTAGGGCTTTACTGACCGCTGGTTGAGATACAAAGAGACGTTCAGCTGCTTTTCGCATGTTTCGTTCTTGATGCAAGATGATAAAAGTGCGAAGAAGATTTAAGTCTAAGTTGGAGAAGAGATCTTTTGCCATATCGAACGCCTGAATTGATGATTGAATTCATAATAAGGTGTGCGTCGTTAGAGAACAAATAGATATCTTATATAGATGTGAAGTCGGTAAAATAAAACCCGCTCTGGGCGGGTTTTTGTATAGGTCGTGACTATTATGTAAATTCTACTGCGTAACAGGCTTAACTTGTTTGGTTTGTCTTACTGCAAGGATAAGCTGCGGTAGTAGTGACATCACGATCATGCCAGTCATTAGTGAATATTGGACTGGAGTAAACGATTCGCCCATTAACACCATACCGGTCACGATGCCTGCAACTGGGTTTGCAATACCACCGAAGGTGAAATCAACCACTGACATACGTTGTAGCAGCCACACATACATGCCATAACCCAGAGCTGTGTTTAGTCCAATCACCCACAATAGCCCCATAGCATTACGAGAATCGAAATGAGTGACAGCGTTAACATAAGGCTGCGGGTCGATGAACGCATGAACGCCAGATGCGACAGATAAAATCGTACCGCCTAGAATCAGCTGCCACGTTAATACTTTCCACCAGTGCATGCGATTACCCAGTGATTTGGTAATGCTGCTGCCGATAACGATACACATGATTGCCGCGAACATGGCACCTAAACCGATCGGGTTTAATGCGATCTGACTTGGATTAAACAATATCCACGCTAAGGTGATCAAGCCAATACCAGACAGGGCTTGAATCAGATGTGGGCGTTGCTTTTTCACTACCCAGTGGAAGATCATCGCGAACACCGGCACAGAGATCATACCCACGCCAGAGATCGCCGAAGGTAGCGTTAGCGCCATTACGAAGATCAAGCCAAAGAAGGTCGCAATATTGATAAGGCCCAATGTGAAAATGATCTGCCACTCGCCTTTTTTAGGCAGCGTTGGTTTTACCGCTAGCAATAACAAACCAGCAGGTAACGCACGCAAAGCACCCAATAATAATGGTGGCCACTCCTGTAGCGTAAATTGCGTTACTGCATAGGTTGTTCCCCAAAAGAATGCGGGGATCATTGCTAATAATATGTTCATCTGAAATATCTTTACGTTAAGATAACTATTGTGTGAACTGTATACTGAGAACTAGTGGTTGTAAAGTATCTTTATGTTAAACTAGTTTGAAGTAATCAGACTAATAACGGAGCGAGATCGCAAATGGATGCTATCGACCGCGTAGTAGAGCAATGGGCAAAGGAAAAGCCTGAGCTAGAAACTGAGCCTATGGCAATGATGGGCCGGATTATGCGTATTGCCAAGTATATGGAGACGCAAGTTGCCGAGCTTCATAAAAAATACGACATGAAGCTGGGTGAGTTTGATGTGCTGGCGACGTTGCGACGTTCTGGAAAGCCTTACCGACTGACTCCGTCAGAACTGATCGGGTCGATGATGCTGACATCAGGCGCGATGACCAATCGCCTTGATAAGCTAGAAGCCAAAGGGCTGATCAGTCGTGAGCACAGTAAAGAAGATAGACGCAGCGTGAGTGTTCAGTTAACAAAAGATGGTCTTATTTTGATTGATCAAATGATGACAGAGCATGTCGAAACGCAAAAAAAGCTCGTTAAATCACTGTCTACTAGTCAGAAGAAAAATACTAACCAGTTGCTTAAAACATGGCTGAGTGCTTACGAGTAATTGACTGGCTGGATCGGCTTGCTGAATTTATTGAACTGAGCTAACTCAAACTGATTTGAAAACCGAAGTGATGAGCTTCGGTTTTTTTGTGCTTGTTAAACGGGGTTATTTCTCTGACTCATTTAGATGACTTAGGCTGAGCCGAGGCTCTTCAGCACTTCTCTAGCTTTTTCAAAGCGAGTGTTTCAATGAATTTAAGACAATGGTAACAGCATTGAGGTTGTTCAATCTTCGGATTTAGTCAGTAATTTGCATGTGAGTATGTCTACTAAAATTTCAAACAAGTTGTTCTATTTTTCTCGTTATCATCTTAATGCTAAGTCGAATAACCTATAGGTAATGAAACTTATTAAGGCTTAGAACTATGAACACCAGATTGAACGACACACTGACTTTTTTCGCTCGTATTTTATTGGCTTACTTGTTTATTCAAGCGGGTTGGGGAAAGCTATTTAGCTATGAAGGAACTGCGGGATATATGGCATCTCAAGGAGTTAGTGCTCACTTGTTGCCTTTGGTTATCTTGCTTGAACTCGGTGGCGGGCTTGCAATTTTAGCTGGATTTATGACTCGCTTTACAGCGTTCTCGATTGCATTTTTCTCTTTAGTCTCTGGTGTTATGTTTCACTTCGACCCAAGTTCATCGGGGCAAATGATTCACTTCTACAAAAACGTCTCTGTTGCTGGTGGGTATTTGGCGTTAGCGGTACTTGGTGCGGGATCGTTTAGTGTTGATTACTGGTTGTCTAATCAGTTTAAGCAAGACGCCAAATGGACGCGCTTAATGGTTCTTGTTCGCTAGTGGTTTTTGTCTAATCGCAGTTTATTCGTTAGTGTTGTTGGCGCAACTTATGAATAAAAACCGAAGCTCAGGCTTCGGTTTTTTGTTTCTGTTTAAGAACTTCAGTACAGTGAATTGGCTAGTTAAGCTTGTAGCATCTCATCGCTAAACAGTTCAGCACAGCCAATGCCATTAATGGCGCAGCTTTCGTCGATATCTGATATATCGCCGCTAACCCCGATAGCGCCCAGTACCGTTTTATCTTTGTCTCGAATCAGTAGCCCCCCTGGTACTGGCACCATGTTTCCGTGTGCGAGCACGTTTACGGCGGAGATGAATGCTGGTCGGTTGTCAGCATCTTGGGCGAGTTTTCTAGAGGAACAGCCCAGTGCGAGAGCTCCCCACGCTTTAGCAATCGCGATGTCTGGTCGCATCATGCTAGAACCGTCTTGACGTTGCAGGGAAATCAGCTTGCCACCACTGTCTAAGACGGCGACCGTCAAAGGTTCTGTGTGGATCTTACTTCCTGCTTTTAAGGTTCCATCGATGATGGTTAACGCTTGTTGTAGAGTCAAACTTCCCATGTTATCTCCTAGTTTTTCAAGGGGCATACGTACCAAGCTCAGCCAGCCAATCATTACTCTTGTTGGTGAATATCATTGACTGATTCAGCTCGGTACAAGAGTCCTAACTGGACTCTTGTAACAGCCCATAGCTGGGTAAAGTTAGGAAGGCAGCGAACTCATCGGCTGTAGAAAGTTGATAGAAAAGATCAGCTGTCTCTTCAAATCGACCTGCTGCATAGCGCGAGTCTCCGACTTCATGTTTTATGGTGTCTATCTCTTGGTAAAGCCAAGAGCGGAATAGTGATTTGGTAAAGGTTTGGCCATCATCGAGTGTTACCCCGTGGTGGATCCATTGCCAGATATTGGCTCTCGAGATCTCAGCGGTCGCGGCATCTTCCATAAGGCCGTAGATAGGTACACAGCCATAGCCTTGAATCCAAGCTTCGATGTAATACAGCGCGATGCGTATATTCTTACGAACGCCCGCTTCGTCACGACTGCCTTCACAAGGTTTTAGTAACGAGTCTGCATTGATCACATGCTCTGGGCTTTGGAAATCCATTTGGTTTACTTTGCCATCAAGGTGCTTATCGAATATCGACATCGCTAAATCAACCAGTGCAGGGTGCGCGACCCAAGTCCCATCGTGTCCGTTTTGAGATTCTCTCTGTTTGTCTTCAATTACTTTGGCAGTCACACGCGCCATCTCTTGCGGGTCTTTCGCTGGAATAAAGGCCGACATACCACCCATCGCCAGTGCACCGCGAGCGTGACAAGTACGTACCAACAGCTGGCTGTAGGCATTTAGAAACCCTTGATCCATGCCGATCCCGTGGCGGTCAGGCAGGATGCGGTCTTTATGGTTTTTCAGCGTTTTGATGTAGCTAAAGATGTAATCCCAACGGCCACAGTTCATCGCTACGATATGATCACGCATGGCGTACAAGATCTCTTCCATTTGGAATACGGCTGGAAGTGTCTCAATCAAAACCGTCGCACGAATGGTGCCTTTGGGTACGTGGAAATAGTTTTCGGTGAAGCTGAAGATATCGTCCCACCACTGTGCTTCTTCCATACTCTCAAGTTTGGGAATGTAGTAGTAAACCCCTAAACCTTGTTGTGCACGTGATTGATAGTTGTGGAAAAAGTACAAAGCGAAGTCCATCAAGCAACCGCCGATAGGCTGATTGTTGAATTGGATGGATTGCTCAGGAAGGTGGATCCCTCGTGGGCGTGCGATCAGCAGTGCAGGATCGTCGTTTAATTGGTAACGCTTCTGCTTCTTCTCATCGAAATAACTAATGGTGCCAAGGTTGGCATCTCTTAGGTTGATTTGCCCTTCGACCATATTGGCCCAAGTAGGAGAAGACGCATCTTCAAAGCAGCACATGAAGACTTTCGCGCCTGAGTTTAGCGCGTTGATCACCATCTTTCTTTCGATAGGCCCGGTGATCTCTACTCGGCGATCGAGTAGCTCTGGTGGTGGTGTAGACACCTTCCATTCTTTATTTTGGCGGATGGAAATGGTGTCTTTTCTAAAATTGGGTAACTCACCCTTGTCATATTGAGCTTGTTTTATGTCGCGATCATTTAGCAGGGCATGACGGCGATCTCCAAACTTACTAACAAGGGCTTCTAAGAACTTTAATGCATCTTTAGACAAGATCTCTTTGTACTCGGAGTTGTCCACCTTCCCAAGTACCTGCATACACAGCACATCTTCTCTCTCTTTCACGTCATTCATCATTGCTTGTCTCCTTTACACAATACGATGTCATTTTGTATACAAAATGCTCTTTTTAAGGGTATTTATATTGCATAAATTGTAAACAAGCAAAGGGTATTTAACATTTATTTATCATTTGATCTTTTTGTAATTTATTTTTACGTAAAGATATTTTATGTAAAGCAATGAATTGTAAGCTTTTCAAGGTTGGTGCTTACTCAAAGTGGCCGTGTGATGTAACAATATTGTTTCATTTTGGGGTTGATAAATAGCGAGGATGGTTCATAGTACACAAAAGTTAGTTTAATTGTATACAATCTGAACTGGAGGTTCGAATGGCAGTTATGAAAGCGATTGAAGCAGCGGTAGAAGTGCTTAAACGTGAAGGTGTAGACATCGCATTTGGTGTTCCCGGCGCAGCAATAAACCCTATGTATGCGGCTATGAAAAAGCTCGGAGGAATCGACCACGTCTTAGCTCGTCACGTAGAGGGTGCATCCCATATGGCTGAAGGGTACACACGTACCAATCAAGGCAATATAGGTGTGTGTATTGGTACTTCTGGCCCTGCGGGAACTGACATGATCACGGGCCTTTATTCTGCGACTGCAGATTCGATTCCAATTCTATGCATCACAGGTCAGGCTCCGCGTGCTCGCCTTCATAAAGAAGACTTCCAAGCGGTTGATATTGAATCCATTGCTAAGCCAGTGACTAAGTGGGCGACTACGGTGCTGGAACCTGCACAAGTGCCACGCGCATTCCAAAAAGCCTTTCATTTAATGCGTTCGGGTCGTCCGGGGCCAATCCTGATTGATCTACCGATTGATGTTCAGCTGGCTGAGATTGAGTTTGATATCGATACTTATGAACCACTAGAACCTTATAAGCCAAAAGCGACGCGCGCGCAGGTTGAGAAAGCATTAACTATGATGTCTCAATCGGAAAAACCGCTGATTGTATCGGGTGGTGGCGTGATTAACGCTGGCGCATCTGAATTGTTGCAACAGTTTGCCGAGATCACGGGTGTTCCTGTTATTCCAACCTTAATGGGCTGGGGCTCTATCCCAGATGACCATGATTTAATGGCGGGTATGGTGGGGCTACAAACTTCTCACCGTTACGGCAACGAAACCATGCTTAACTCTGACTTCGTGTTTGGTGTCGGTAACCGTTGGGCCAACCGTCATACCGGTTCTGTGGATGTTTACACCGAAGGTCGTAAGTTTGTACATGTGGACATTGAACCAACTCAAATCGGCCGTGTGTTCTGTCCGGATTTGGGCATAGTCTCTGATGCGAAAGCAGCACTAGAGCTAATGGTTGAAGTGGCGCAAGAGTGGCGTGATGCTGGCAAGCTGCCAAACCGAAATGCTTGGGCAAGTGAGTGTCAGGAACGCAAGTCGACCATGCTGCGTAAAACCAATTTCGATGAAGCGCCAATGAAACCGATGCGCGTTTATGAAGAGATGAACAAGGCATTTGGTCGTGACACTTGTTATGTGAGCACCATTGGTTTGTCGCAAATCGCTGCCGCTCAGTTCCTGCATGTTTATAAGCCGCGTAACTGGATCAACTGTGGTCAAGCTGGCCCACTAGGTTGGACAACACCAGCCGCATTGGGTGTACGAGCAGCTGATCCAAATCGCGATATCGTTGCCATCTCTGGTGATTACGATTTCCAATTTATGATTGAAGAACTGGCCGTCGGCGCGCAATTCAACCTGCCATACATTCATGTGTTGGTGAACAACTCGTACCTAGGTTTGATTCGCCAAGCACAGCGTCAATTTGATATCGATTATTGTGTACAACTGGCGTTTGATAACCAGAATGCGCCAGAGCTTGAAGGCTACGGTGTTGACCATGTAGCCGTTGTTGAAGGCTTAGGTTGTAAGGCGATTCGAGTTCGTGAACCAGACCAAATTGCCGCTGCGTTTGAGCAAGCCAAAGAGCTGATGAACAAGCATAAAGTACCGGTTGTTGTTGAGTTGATTCTTGAGCGAGTAACCAACATTGCGATGGGCGTAGAGATCAACGCCATCAACGAATTTGAGCCACTTGCCGAAAGCCGTGGCGATGCCCCAACAGCGCTAGCGTACAAGTAATCATTAAGTCATGTGTATCCGTAGAGCTGAGGTTTAGCTCTACGGAAAGTCTCCAATAGAGCGAGGCTTTACTACAAATAACCCAGATTTTTACAGATAAAGAATAAGGACAGAGTCATGGCAAAATTTGCAGCAAACTTGTCAATGTTATTCACGGAAGTTGATTTTATGGATCGCTTTGAAGCTGCCGCAGAAGCGGGCTTTCAAGGTGTGGAGTATCTTTTCCCTTACGCCTTTGATGCTCAGGCAATCAAAGCAAAGCTCGATGCTAATAACCTAGAGCAAGTGCTATTTAACTTGCCTGCGGGTGATTGGGATGCTGGCGACCGTGGTATCGCGGTAGACCCAACACGAGTTGAAGAGTTTCAAGCGGGTGTACCTAAAGCCATCGCTTACGCTAAAGCACTCGGTTGTACTCAAGTGAATTGCTTGGCCGGGATTGTCCCGCAAGGTGTTACTCAACAAGACGCGCAATCGGCGTTTGTGATTAACCTGCATTACGCGGCAAACGCGTTAGCAGCAGAAGGTATCAGCCTAGTGATAGAAGCGATCAATACCCGTGATATTCCGGGCTTCTTCTTGAACACCACAGAGCAAGCCAAAGCGATCATCAAAGAGGTAGGGAGCAATAACCTTTCTATCCAATACGATATTTATCACATGCAAATAATGGAAGGCGATCTTACGCCGACCATGCAACAGAACATTAGTCAAATCGCACACGTCCAACTGGCTGATAACCCAGGCCGACACGAACCGGGTACTGGAGAAATCAATTACCCATTCGTGCTCAATTATCTTGATGAGCTGGGCTATCAGGGTTGGGTTGGCTGCGAATACAAACCTAAAACGACAACGACAGAAGGCCTTGGTTGGCTGCACCAGTACCGTTAATTACGTCTGGTAACCCTCAAACGTTAAGGAGAACAACATGTCTAAAATTGCATTTATCGGAACTGGCATCATGGGTAAACCTATGGCGAGTAACCTTCAAAAAGCAGGTCACGATTTGATTCTGTCGGATCACTTTAATGCCGCACCTGCCGATCTTGTTGCAGCAGGCGCAACGGTCTGCCATTCACCAGCTGAAGCGGCTGAAGCGGCGGATATCATTATTCTAATGGTGCCGAACACCCCTCAAGTTGAAGATGTCCTGTTTGGTGATAACGGTGTCGAGAAAGGTCTAACAGCGGGCGGAGCAACTGGGAAACTGGTTATCGATATGAGCTCCATCTCGCCAATCGCCACCAAAGCAATTGCAGCGCGAATCAATGAAGGCGGCGCGTCATACCTTGATGCTCCGGTATCCGGCGGCGAAGTAGGCGCTATCAATGCGGCGCTGACTATCATGGTGGGCGGTGAACAAGACGCTTTTGATAAAGCTCGTCCTCTGTTCGAAATCATGGGTAAGAACATCACGCTAGTCGGCGACAACGGCGCAGGTCAAACGTGTAAGGTCGCCAACCAGATCATTGTGGCACTGAATATTGAAGCCGTATCTGAAGCCTTAGTGTTTGCTTCAAAAGCCGGTGCTGATCCAGCACGCGTACGTCAGGCTCTATTGGGTGGCTTTGCTAATTCTAAGATCTTGGAAGTGCACGGCGAACGTATGGTTGAAGGCACATTCGACCCTGGCTTTAGAATCTCACTTCACCAAAAAGACCTAAACCTAGCGCTAACGGGCGCACAAGAGTTAGGGGTTGCATTACCGAATACGGCTAACGCTCAAGAGCTGTTTGGCGAGTGTGCCGAAATGGGCGGAGAAGGTTGGGACCACTCTGCGCTTATTCAAGCGATTGAGAAACGTTCTGACCACTCGATTCGTTAATCTAATTAACGGTTCGTCTGTTTAGTGGTTAGTCAATCAACTGATTATCCATTAATTAATTCGGGCTGCTATTGATTCGTAGCCCACCAGTTTCAAACAGTTTGTTTATAAATCGCGTAGTTTCGTCTCCTTTTATACGCGTTCCTGATACGAGGCAGAGGTTGAAGTTGTTCCTTTCCAACTTGATCTTAGCAGGCACCCTTTGGCCTTGTATCGGGGTTCTTTTTTCCTCCGTCAACTAAGGAGTGGCTGATGGACATTGATGCTAAGCAGTTTCTGCAAACCCTTTTCTCAAGTGCTGTTAATCAGGCGCTACCTAAAAATCACATCGAACCTTTTCTTCCTCAAGACATTTTTTACCGCTCAGCTAACCAAGCTGGGCGAACTGTGGTGATAGGAGCAGGAAAAGCCGCCGCGTCGATGGCCGCTGAGCTAGAGGCCGTCTGGCAGGTTAAGCAACAGCAAGATCTCGCACTGCGTGACCTTGAAGGCCTCGTCGTGACCCGCTACGAACACACCGCACCTTGCGAACACATTGAGGTGATCGAAGCGGCGCACCCCGTCCCGGATGCGATGGGCTTAGAAGTGAGCCAACGTATGCTGGAATTAGTGAGTGGCCTGAGTGCTGACGATACCGTTATTTGTCTACTGTCTGGCGGCGGTTCTGCTTTGCTAAGCCTGCCCGGTGGCGACATTAGCTTGGCTGAGAAGCAACAAATCAATAAGGCGCTGCTCAAGTCGGGCGCAGCCATTGATGAGATGAACTGTGTGCGTAAACACTTATCGTCTATCAAAGGTGGGCAACTAGCGAAAGCTGCGTATCCAGCAAGAGTAGTCTCTTTAGCGATTTCGGATGTGCCGGGAGACGATATTAGTGTGATTGCATCAGGCCCAACCGTACCTGACACCACGACACGTTTTGATGCGATGGCAATTTTAGAACGTTACCAGATAGAAACACCACGCTCGGCATTTGAATGGTTAAATAATCCAGAGTCAGAAACCGTGAAGCCGGATGATGCTTGTTGGAAAAACGCAGAGCACCATATTATTGCCACGCCGATGTCGGCATTGGAAGCAGCCGCGGCAGAGGCCGAAGGTTTAGGTATACCTGCCTATGTGCTGAGTGACTGCATTGAGGGGGAAGCTCGAGATGTCGCCAAGGTTCATGCTGCGTTGGCCAAGCAAGTGGCCAATCACAAGCACCCATTTGAGACGCCTTGCGTGATACTTTCCGGTGGTGAAACCACAGTAACCGTTAAAGGCAATGGTCGTGGTGGGCGTAATTGTGAGTTCCTTTTAAGCTTGTATAGCGAGTTAAAAGGGCAGGAAAACATATTCGCTCTGGCGGCTGATACTGATGGCATTGATGGTGTTGAAGATAATGCAGGTGCGTGGATCACGCCTCAAACATGGCAACAAGGTTCGAGCCTGTCGCTTAAAGCGCAAGACTATCTCGATGCCAACAATAGCTACGACTTCTTTAAGCAAGTCGGTGTGTTGTTGAACACAGGGCCGACGCTAACCAACGTGAATGACTTCCGCGCAATATTGATTCTTTAAACTGAACAGTTCGAATAGCCGGAAAAATATTAACGTCGGAAAGCTAGCAGTATTGAATGGTCGCGTCTTTTTCACATAAGAGCGACCATTTTATTGCTATCAATGTTGTGACCTCGAGTTCTGAGATTATCTTCTGGACTAATGAAGCACGTTGATTACTATGGCTTTAGTAATGAGCTGTAAAGGATGCAACATGTCTAGGATCAGACAAAAGAATCAAGATTTAATAATCGAAGTCGCGTGTGAGCAATTCGCTACTCATGGATATGCCGCAACAAAAATGGCTGATATCGCGAAAGCGGCCGACATCCCTAAACCTAATGTATTCTATTATTTCAGCTCCAAAGATAAGCTCTACAATGCCGTTTTAGAAACCGTCACTCAGCCCTTACTGGAAGCGTCACGTCCGATTGAAGAGCTCAGCGACCCTGTTGAAGCCTTGTCTCAATATATTCAAACCAAGCTGATCATTTCTCGCGATCATCCGCACGCCTCTAAAGTGTTTGCTAACGAAGTGATGTCTGGCGCTAAAGTATTGCCGAAAGAGATTGGTGACGAGCTGTATAAGCAATCCCAGATGATCCTTGATAAGTTCTCAACGTGGTCAGCACAAGGCTTAATGGATGACGTTCCTGCACACCACCTGATGTTTACCATTTGGGCGGCCACTCAAACTTACGCCGATTTTGGCTGGCAGATTTGCAGCGTGATGCAGAAAGATCAGCTCGATGACAAAGATTATGAAGATGCCGCTGAATTCATCACCCAATTAGTGATTAAAGGGTGTGGGGTGAAAGGAAAGGCGGAATAGCTCATTCCTCAGATTCATTAAAAAAGGACATCACTCGATGTCCTTTTTTGTATACGCTGTTTCTTGTAAGAGCCGCTTTTGAATAGACGCAGTTTATACATCGTTTCGAGAAAAGTTCGCAGTGCAGCCAAAACTGTTTGATGTCGAGTTTGAATGTGCGTTATCGATCAGTGTTGATGTCCAGCCGTAACTGTCTCCGATGCGTTTTACGATGATTAGGCCAAGGCCGTGTTCAGTTTTTGTATCATCATTCAGCCCTGCGCCAGTATCAGAAACGGAAATTGTGTTTGAGTTGATGGTCACCGAGATTTCACCTTGCGTGGTAAATCGAATCGCGTTTTCAATGTAGTTCTTCAACACCATATTCACCAGAGGTAATGGCATGTTGAGCGTGGTGCTCGGCTCAACGTTTAGCTCTAACGTGACGCCAGAAGCCAACATCGTGTGGTACTTCGATAAATCGATAGTGGCATCGTCGATAACGGTGAATGTTTTTTCGGTTGAAGAGTTCTCTTGTTTAACAATGTTCAATAACACCTCAACGGTGGAACTCATGCCATTGGCCGCCCCAAGAATACGTTCGCGTTGTTTGGTTTGAAATGCTGGGTCGTTCGGCTTCATCGCTTGCAATTCGGCAGCGCCAAGAACAATCGCTATCGGTGTTTTTAATTCGTGGCTAGCGTATTTCGCAAACATCATCTCTTGCTTGGCAAGTCGGTCTTTCATTTTTGAGTAACTGTTGAGGTGTGAGGTGAGCATCTGCAATTCATCAACGGTATTCGTCGGGACATGGAAGTTATCGGACTCATGTTTGCTGAGTTGAGTGCTGAGGTTTCCAATCGGTGCTATCAGTTGGTCGAACACTCGCTTAAGGGTAATCCGCAATACAATGATCAGTCCGAGCATGAGCAAAGTTGAGATTGCCATCAATACACCCCAACTGTCGTCCCACAAATCCATATCAAAAGAGCTGATGGTGATGTAAGTCGGAATGTTTTTGCCTTGATCTTCGAAGGAGAAGTGATAGACGATCACGCCGGGAATAATAATGTCTTCTTCAGAGAGTCTTATTTCAAAACGTTGGCGATCCACGGTATCCAATGCCATGGGCGGTAGTTTTTTGAGTTGGTCGGTAAAGTCGCCTTCACCATAATAAGCCGTCACGTTGTCCGAGAGCTTTAGGCTACCTTCGGGTGAAAGGCTTTTGTAGAATTGTTCTGCCACACCTTTAAATGATTTTAGGTGGCTCTCGATTTGAGCCTCTTCCTGCCAAACTAAACGAAGCGAGAACACAAAAAATACCACGCATGAAGAAACCAGTGCGATGACAGCAAAGGTACGCATGGTGCGGATCCTGACATCCTCGATGGAGTTGCCTAGCTTGGTTCGAATCTTCATGTTTATTGCGGCTCACTTGCAGATAAGATCAATTGAAAACCGTGTTTAGGAATCGTCTTGAGCATAGGAAACTTGAATGGCTTATCGAGGACGTTTCTTAACAAATAGATATGGCTACGGAGTACATCTTTGTCAGGAATGTCATCGCCCCAAAGCATGAAGATTAAGCTTTCACGAGATACGACGCCGCCCTGAGCTTTCACTAACTCTCTCAGAATTTGAAACAAGATAGGGGTCAGAGTTAGCGTTTGTCCGTCTCTTGAAGCGGTGTGTGTTTTCTCATCAATCGTCACTTCGCCAAAGCTTAAGGTCTTTTGAGCAACCAAGCCTTTATTGCGTTTAATGAGTGCGCAAAGACGAGCTTCTAGTTCTGGAAATTTGAAGGGCTTAGTCACAAAGTCATCGGCGCCAGAATCGAAGCTGTTTAATAGATCTTCTTGGCCATTCAAGGCCGTTAGCATCAAAATTGGTGTCGTTACGCCATTTTGGCGCAGTTTAGTGGCCACTTGCATACCATCAAGCTTGGGCAGCATAACGTCTAGGATAATTGCATCGAAGTCGTTCTTCATAGCTAGCTTGAAGCCTTGATCGCCATCGGAAGCAAAGTCTGCAACAGCCTCTTTGACCTCTAAGAAGTCGGCAATAATGCCTTGTAGTTCGATATTGTCTTCAACAACTAAAATACGACTGCGCTCAAGCATCTATCTGCTCCATTAAAATATCTGCTCTCATCAAAACATCGACTCCCGGCAAACTTCGACTCCAAACAAAAACGTAGCCTATCCAAAATTATGTCGAATTTATGTCTAATTGATAGCGTTAATCAAAAAAATTCAACGTCTTCCGATTATTTTTCAATGTCGAATCGACTTCGACTTTAATTCGACAAAGACAGTTCAACAATAGCTCACATCAATAGGTGAAGGTTGAATTATGAAAACTCAAATTATCGTGCTGGCTGCACTTCTCGGTGTCTCAACGACTCAAGCATCAATAACTCAAGCAACAGAGCTGATCGGTCACGTTCAAGGGTTGAACAAACACAGTGTTGTGGCAGAAGTGCCCGGAGTCGTGGAGATGAATAACCTTGAAGTGGGCGACGCCGTCAACCAAAAACAAGTACTTGCTCAGATTAAAGCCGATGATTTTAAGTTTAGCGTGGATAAGGCTAAGGCCAATCTTACCCTTGCGCAGGCTGATCTAGCATTGCGAAAGGCCACATATAACCGCTATCTAGCCCTTATCGAAAAGAACAGCCTCTCAATGGGTGAGCTAGACACAGCACGTGCTGAATTTTTAAGCGCGAAAGCGTCAGTGTCTGTGGCTCAAATTGACTACCAACAATCTCAAGTTGATCTTGAAAATACTCAGATTGAATCTCTTATTTCGGGTTATATATCCAACAAACCCGCGCAATCGGGAGCTTGGGTAAGCGAGGGGGACTTGCTTTATGAAGTGGTCAATATTGATAAGGTCACTCTGTCATTTATGGCAAGTGAGTATGACCTGAAACACTTCACTGTTGGTCAAGAAGTGGTGGTGTGGTCTGAAACCAACCCTGAGATAAAGATGGAAGCGAGCGTGCAGCGTATTGGCGTTGAGATGCAAAATTTGACCTACCCAGTATTGGTCGAGATTACCAACCAAGGTCATCAGTTTAAGCCGGGCATGTCAGTTTACGCCTCGACGGATCTTTCTATTCAAAGTATGACAACTGCTCAAACAGCATCGAATCAAGCAATATCGGATAACAGTAAAGGGCAGTAGAGATGAACTTTTTAGCATACTTCGCGAATCGTCAGTTTTTGGCTCGTATCATCACCGTTATGGTGTTGTTGACGGGTGCTATGTCGCTAATGCAGCTCAATTTACAAGAGTATCCAGATGTTGCGATGGACACGGCGGAAATTGAAACCAGCTATCCGGGCGCGACAGCTCAAGACATTGAACTGAACATCACTAACCCGATAGAGAAAGAACTTCGTTCTGTGGATGGCATTGCGTACTTTTCGTCTGAATCCTCAGAAGGACGTTCTTTTATCGAGGTCGAATATTTGCCTGGTGAAGATGCGGCTGTGATCTTGAGAGATATACAGCAAGCCGTGGACCGAGTCGGTAATCTGCCGAAAGATATTGACTCGCCCCCGGTTGTGACTCAGCAGAAAACCTCTTCTTTTGATGTTTATCACTTTGGGGTGAGCCTAACTGAGAGCAATACAGACTCAGCGTCGTTACAGCATTATGCGTATCAATTAGAAAAGAAAATTAACAGTCTTGGTGGCGTGGGTTCTATCAAGCTTTCTGGTTTTAATGAGCGAGAGTTTTGGGTTGAAGTTGACCCTGAAAAAGCACGCCGCTATCAAGTTGCTTTCGATGATGTGAGCACCGCGATAGAGCAGCACAACCTGTCTCAATCGGGTGGTTTTGTCGAGTCATGGAGCCAAGAGCAAAAGATTGTCACCATGACGAAAGTAGAGTCGACGGGTGATGTGTCTAACATCGTGATTAAGGCGCTAGATTCGGGTCAAGTTGTCCGTGTGTCGGATGTGGCGACCGTTATTGATACCTTTGCGCGAGCAACCGAAGATCCCGTTCTGAGTGGGAAACCCGCGGTGATTTTCTCAATCACAAACAGTGGCAGTGCGGATGTCATTACCACCATCGACAGCATTAAGGCCTTGTTGGGCAAAGAAAGCGAACGCATTGGCGATCAATTTATTTTCCAGACCAGCCTCGACCTTGGCAAAGACATGGGTGAGAAATTCTCTATCGTGGCCACCAATGGTGCGATAGGTCTGGTGTTAGTTCTGCTGATCTTGAGCATGATCCTGCAACGACGCGTCGCCTTTTGGGTATCGGTTTCTATCCCGTTTTGTGTGTTCGGTGTGATGATTGTTTTGCCGATTATTGGGCTTAATTTAGACAGCATCACATTGGCTGCATTGTTGTTGGTGATCGGTATTATCGTTGATGATTCAGTGATCATTGCTGAGAGTATTTTCCAAGAGAAGGAAGCGGGTAAAAAAGGTGTTGATGCTGCGGTGTCGGGTACGTTAAAGGTGATCAAGCCGTTGATGGCAAGCCTTGTGACAACGGCTTTGGTATTTATCCCAATGATGTTTATTCCGGGCACCATGGGCAAGGCGGTTGCGGTGATTCCAATTACCGTTATTGCTGCGCTCGTGTTCTCATTCATTGAATGTACCTTAACGCTGCCAGCGCATTTATCGTTGGCGAAAGAGAACAACTCAAAGACACAAGAAAAGGATCGATTTGAATGGATAGCGAACCACTACCGTTCGCTGCTCAATCTCGCTCTGAACTACAAGAAGTCAGTGATTGTATTGGCGTTGGTTGGCTTCTCTGTTTCTGGCTTTTTGGTGTCTTCGTTGAAAGTGGATATCTTCCCGACAGAAGCGGGTAAATACATTGAGGTCTACACCGAAGTGAAGGCAGGCACGCCGCTAAGCAAGGTGCGAGACGCCCATAAGTCGATAGAGCAAGCGATTGAATCCCTGCCGGAAACGGAACTGGTTAGCTATGAATTGGTTTACTCATCACCGGTATCGCAGGGCATCATCAACCTAACGAACTTTGACCAGCGCAGCCGTTCTGCAGAGCAGATTATTACGGCGCTTAATGAAGAGTTGAAAGTGGTGTCTGATGGCATGTTCATCAAGTTCTCGATTGATGCTGGTGGTCCTCCTCCCGGCGCCCCTGTTGAGGTACGTGTACTTGGCGGAACCGAGAGTGAACGTAATCAAACCGTGGATTTGGTGATGACTTGGCTAGAAGATTACAAAGGCGTGACCAGCATTAATCACAGTGAGGCACTGAAAGATCCTCAGCTGAATATTGTTCCTCAGTATCACTGGTTGGCGAAATACAACTTAACGGTGAGTGACTTATCGAATGCGCTGCGAGTCGGCTTTGACGGTAATAGCGTGACCTCCACTTGGCTTGGCGATCAAGAAGTCGATATCCGTGTTGTTCTGGACGAGCAATTTCGCGATATCGAGAAATTGAAAACGACTAAAATCTACACGGCAGAAGGGCAACAACTACCGCTCAGCCGACTAGCAACGGTTGAACCGATAGAAATCCCTCGTCTGATTAAGCACTATAACGGAGAGCGTGAAGTGACGGTGTCAGCGGCTTTATCTGACGAGAGTATTAGTTCAGTAGCATTAGCCGATGAGCTAATCACAGAGCTTACAGGTCAATATCCATCGAGCGTGACCATTAGCGTTGGTGGCGAAGCGGAAAGTACCAATGAGACCATGAGTGGCTTTATGGTGGTGTTCCCCGCGGCAATGGTGGCGATCTACTTTGTATTGGCGGTGATGTTCAATTCATTGTTGCAACCGCTGCTGATAATGGCGGTTATCCCGTTTGCGATTATGGCCTCATTAATGGCACTCGTGGTTCACATGCAGCCGATGTCTTTGTTTGGTTTGATTGGTGTTCTAGGCATGACAGGCGTGGTGGTCAACAACTCACTAGTGTTGATTAATCGAATCAACGAGCTAAGAATCGAAGGTTTAGATGCGATAGACGCAGTGATGCAAGCTGCGGTCAGTCGCCTTCGCCCGATTGTGATGACATCACTGACCACGGTTGCTGGCTTGCTTCCTCTGGCTTATGGATTAGGTGGAACAGACGTGTTTATGGGGCCAATGTCGCTAACACTGGGCTATGGTTTGTTGTTCTCTTTGCCAGTTGTGCTCTTGGTGATTCCTGCAATGTATGCGTTGTTCTTTTCAAGAAAGTCGTGGCTGAAACCAGAATAAAGTGAAGATAACTACAAGTAAAAACGCCGATGTATATCGGCGTTTTTACTTAGAGAGAAGGTCTAGCTTTTATAATTTGAAGCGTTCTAGGATTTGTTGTTGTTTATCGATCTCGCTCAATTGCGCATCCATACCACTGCTCATTTCTACAGCTTGCTCTGCGATTTGTTGGCTCAATTGACTGATTTGTTGTGTATTACGATTTATCTCAATAGATACAGAGCTTTGTTCTTCTGCTGCGGCTGCTATTTGATCGTTAAAACCAGAAATATGGGTGATGTTTGCTTGTACAGAACTGAGTGCTTCAGTGGCTTTTTTAGCACAAGAAATAGCGTCTCTTGCATTTGCTTCACTGACGGTTATAGCTTGTGCCATTGAGCTAGTCCCATTCTTTAGCTGGTTTATTTTGGAATGTATCTCTGTTGTTGATTCTTGTGTTTTCAAGGAGAGTAAGCGTACATGGTCAGCGACTACCGCAAAACCTCGACCAGCTTGCCCCGCACGTGCTGATTCAATCGTTGCGTTCAAAGCCAGTAAATTGGTTTGATTAGCAATCTCACTAATAACATCCAAAATACTCGTAATGCTGTTTGTTGCTTCGGTTAGGTTGTCGGATTGAGTGGAGGCATGTTTAATACTGAGCGATAAGCTTTTGATCGTTTGTTCGGTTTGCTGAACAACATCGACACTCTCTACGACATTTTTTTCAGCAAAATTGGCACTCTCTGCAGCATCTTGGGCACTTTTGGCGGTATCGCGAGCAGAAGCCGACATTTGCTCCATGGCGGTCACTAAACTTCTTAACTCTGACATCTGATGATTTACATTGAATCCTGTATCTTGTGTTGTCTTTTGAGTTGTATCTGCTTGGCTTTTCAAGGTTGACGCCACTCTCTTTGAATCCAACATTTGAACCTGCAGGTTTTCAACAAATTGGTTAAAGTTCTCTGCCAATTCAGCAAACTCGAGGTCGTTGTCTGTTTTTAAGCGATGAGTTAGATCCGCTTCGCCAGAAGCGATGTTCTTGATTGCTGAATTTAATTCTTTGATCGGTCGGAACAGGTAACCAATCACCCAATACAAGAGAATAGAAATAACGATGACCGAAATTGAAGCCATTAATATTAGGTGGGAGGTTAGGTCATTAAGGCTAGAGAAAACACGTTCTTCATTTACAAGCGCACCAATATACCAATCTTCTCCTTTCACTTTTTGTAAACTGATCAGATGCAGTGCGTCATTGAGCATAACTTCTTTTACACCCGTTTCGAGTTCTACACCTGGAGCAAACTCGGTTAAAGGCTGACCGTTGTAATCACTGTTAGGGTGAGCAATCGTTGTGCCGTCACCTGTTACCATGAAAAGGTAACCTGAGTCGAATAGGTTGGTTTGATTTACTAGTTGTGCCAGGGGGTTCAATGACACATCAAATACTACATTTCCCAAAAATTGATCATTGGGATCATTGATTGATGAAGAAACAGAAATGATCATATCGCCGGTAGATGAGTCTACATAAGGTTTGGTAACGACTATGTCATTTGATTGGCTCGCTGCGATGTACCAAGGGCGAGAGCGGACATCATAGTTTTCGTCAGGAATCCAACCATCATTCGATATGAGAAGACCATTATTCTCGTAGCCGATACCAACCGCTTGAAAGCTACTTTTCAAAGTCGAGGTCGATATTGCTTTGTACGCAAGGTCATGATTAGTAGCATCAATCATATTCAATGAATGGACTACTGAACCCACTAACTCACGGCTAGCGTTGAGTTGGTATGAAACTGTATAGCCGACGCTTTTGATTAGTTCTTGAACACTACGGTGTATATTTTCTTTAAAAGTATTGCTAGTGGCTTGTTGTTGAATTAAGCCGATACAAGTAATAACCGACAAGAACAGAAGACTGGTAGTGAGTATGATTTTGGATTGGAATTTCATTGAAAAAGTGCTGTATAGAAAGGTTGTTTTCAATGGTACAGGTCAGATGAGTGTATTTCTGTAATAAGCAATATAACCTTATATTCATTGACAGTGATCTTGCTTGTGGGATGAGCAAATTGATTTTAATACAAGTTTATACTTTTCGGGTGATGGGTTTCAGCATGTAATTTATAAGAATTTCAGAGGTCTATCATCCTAATGTTTGGAAAGATTAAGTAACCTATTCACGCAATCTAAAAGAAATCGAGCCATACATTTATGGTCGGAGATTAGAATGAATACTTATGTCGAATTTCACTAAAATTAAATGGCCTGGAACTTGGCTGTGTAGTGTTTGTTTTGTATTTCTGTGACCCGTTGTGCAATAACTCATTTATCTTGAATTCGGTTCGATTAGGTATGCCATTTTATTTAAATGACAGGTTATAGTATCGCGAAAATTGGCGGCACTTACTCTTCTGAAAAGCGAAAAGCGAAAAGCGAAAAGCTGGAAACTTATAGATGAAGCCGCTAACAATATTACACGCACAACATTAAGGTTTAGCAATGACGCTTAAAAGCTTGGCATGCACCATCAGCGCAGTTCTGCTTGCAGGTTGCGGTTCAACAGTCGCGACGCAAACATACAACGCTGATCTGATCATCACCAACGGACAAGTCCTGACTATCAACTCTGAAATGGATGTGATTGATGATGGCGTGGTAGTGGTGAAAGACGACCAGATTATCGCAGTTGGTAACGAGGATTTGATCACTCAATATCACGCCAAAAAGGTGATTGATGCTCAAGATGGAATCGTTATGCCGGGCATGGTGAACGCGCACAACCATTTACCTATGATCGCGTTTCGTGGCTTAGGAGAAGAGGGCATCTCGAACCGCTTGTTCGCTTACTTCTTCCCTCTAGAAGCCGAAAAGCTAAGCCGTGAACTGATTTACAACGCAACCAAGCTTGGCTCTATCGAACTAGCACAAAGCGGTGTAACCACTTATGCCGATATGTATTACCACATGGATGAAATGGCCAAGGCGACCAAAGAAGTTGGCTTGCGCGCCGTGTTGGGCGAAACCGTGATTAAGTTTCCAGTGGTCGATGCTAAAGAACCTTACGGTGGGATTGAGTATGCCAAAGGCTTTATTGAGCAGTACAAAAACGACGAGTTAATCACACCTGCTTATGCACCACACGCGGTGTACACCGTGAGTAAAGATAAGCTGCAAGAAATCAACAAGCTGTCTGCTCAATACGATGTGCCAGTGCTGATTCACGTTGCTGAATTCCCGAATGAAGAAAAGCGCATCAAAGACGAAACCAAAGCGACATCGCCAGTTGAATACATGGATGAAATCGGTGTGCTTGATGAGCGTGTAGTGATTGCTCACGGCATCCACCTTTCAGAAAATGACCAAAAGCTTCTCAAGCAAGCTGACGCGGGTATCTCATACAACCCAATGGCGAACGCCAAAGGGGCGACAGGCATTGCGCCTGCTTGGGAGATGTATCGTGCCGATATGCGCATTGGCTTAGGAACCGACGGGCCAATGAGCTCCAATCAAGTCGATATCATGCGTACTCTAAGTTACGCAGCTAACATGCAGCGCTTAAAGCATTCAGACCGCACCATTATGATCCCTGAGCAAGTGATTGAAATGGCAACATTAGGTGGTGCAAAAGCCCTACACATGGAAGACCAAATTGGTTCTCTGGAAGTGGGTAAAAAAGCGGACATCGTGATTGTAGAAACACAATCAGCGAACATGATGCCAAGTTACGACCCATACGCGACATTGGTTTACCAAGCGAACCCAAGCAACATCGACACCACTATCGTTAACGGCCAAATCGTGATGGAAAACCGCGTAATGCAAACCGTTCAACTGGATGATATCCGCCAAAGCGTCGATGAGTTTGAAGCTGACATTACTGAGTTTGCCAAAGAACTTTCTAAGAAGGCGATTAAGTCTAAGAGCTTGATGGATTAGGCCGTGAATCGGATTCTAAAAATCGAATAGAAGTAACAAGGCCGACATCATGTCGGCCTTTTTTGTTACGAACTCTTTCCAGAACCTTACTCCTTGAACCTCAGTTCTTTGGATGACAGCAACACTTGGTTAATTGAGGTTGCACTTGGTTAGTTAGAGAAGATCTTGATTAATTAAAGCAGCACTTAGCTAATTAGAGCAACTGTTGCCGTTAGGAATACCGCTACCTAAGAACTCGACGCGAATCTGTTCGATATCTTTCAGGTACTGGTTGTTCGCTTGCTCGGTTTTATCAAAGTTGTTAAGCGTGACATTCCATGAAGTGAATGGGGTGGGCTGGAAGTACGCGTATTCGAACTTATTCGCTACGGCGCCATCGGTAATGATGCTGATGTCGTTGGTGGTTGGATCATCAAGGCGGTAGTAGAACGCGCGTGACACGGGGTTAGAGCTGAACTGGTAATCTTGATTTTCGTATCGATCGGCATAGTTGCCTGAACTGGAGACTCGCAGGTTGAATTGCTTGCCATAAGGTAAGTTTTCACCCTCTAAGAACACTCGTACCGTGGATAGCCTAACGCGGTCAAACGAACAGAGTTGGACTTGCTCTAATGGAATAGAGAAGTTGAGCTGTCCGGTTGTTGCAAAGCTTTCGAGTTGTTCTGGGCTGGAAATGGTGTAGTTATCGATGGTGAAATCTTGTGGCGCGGGTTGGAAAGAAGACAGAGCATTCACATACTCACTTTCGATGGACGCCAAATCAAATTGGTAGTCCAAGTAGCTTTTGTTGAGAGAAGGCGTGATCTCGCTTGGCTTCAATGCCCAATATTCGTATGCCTGAACATAGTTAGATAAAGCAACGTACATCGGACGTTTGAAGTGCATCAATACTCTCGACAGTTCACGTTCAATCGAATCGAAGTTGTCGGTGTCTACTTGATAACCCCCAATTGCATCATTCAGTCTTTGCTGTTGATTGATGGTTACGTTATTGGTTAACAACAAGTCGACCAACTTTGCTTGTTCCTGAGCAAAGTTAAGCTGGGTGATGTTAATTGCCTTACCCAGAAGCACCTGTTTCTCAAGCTCAAGTAAGTACTGTCTCGTCCCTTTAATGCCTAAGCTATCGGCATATCTTAAGTTGCTGCGGATCTCGGTGATCATCAGATCCCACGCTAGATTGCTTTCATTGATGGTTGGGATATTGAAGTTAAAGCCATCCATCGCTTCCGATATCTTCTGGAACTTGATAGTTGATTTAATATCCGCGGTGAGCTGAGAGATACCAGAAATCGTTTTGGTGACGCTATCAATAATGCCCGTGACAGACTTGATATTGGTGACGAGGTTTTTCGCTTTTTCTAATGCTTCTGGGGTTTTAGCCAATTGCTCGGTTAGGTC
Source organism: Vibrio sp. L3-7 (assembly GCF_963898195.1). Lineage (NCBI taxonomy): Bacteria > Pseudomonadati > Pseudomonadota > Gammaproteobacteria > Vibrionales > Vibrionaceae > Vibrio > Vibrio sp. L3-7. The sequence goes on from NZ_CAWQUW010000011.1 coordinate 64,684, forward strand.
ATTGACCCCTGAAAGGTTGCCTGTGAACACGCCACTCACTGCACTGCCAATCTCGGCTATTGCTTTGAAAATCGCCAAAGCTGCGTTGAGTTGCTGCTGGGTTTTCCAATTCTCTACGCCAACTAGATAAGTCGTTCTTGCATCGAGAGTCACTAACTCCTGAGCTTTGTATTGGCTATCTACTTCGGTCAGGCTATCGCCTATCTTGTCTATGTTGGACTGGGTTTGTGTGATGATTGAAGTTTGTGCTCTAAGAACGTCTTCGATGTTAGCGAGTGCCAATTTAGCCGCTTCAATCTTGTCTTCAATGACGGTGTTTCTATCTTGAATAATGTTCCATTGAGCTTGATACGCGACCATCGCTTTCAGATACGCTTCGTATTTATCTTGGTACAACACCTTATCGAGATAAGGCACATAGTGGCTCTCTTTGGTGCTGAAGCTAATGAATTGTTTGAACGCGACGGTTTGCAAGTAAAGGTCTGAAAGGATTGGATCGTCTTCCACCACTGAACCTGAGTAACGTAAGCTCTGTTCAACCCAGTTGATGAGGTCGAGGCTAAGTTCTGGGTTGGTATCGTATAAGCTGGCAGCCATATCAAAAGAACGATTAACAATGTCTGTAAAAGGCTCAGAAGCCAATTTCATTTGCCCAGTGATGTTCGAGTCAATGGTGGTTCTTCGGTAGTGCTCTCCTGCTAATACTACAGATTCACCATCGCCCGTTTTTCCTGTTAGGGCATCTCGTGTAATGCTGCCATCGCTTTGGAAAGCGAGCACATTAATCGGTGTCTCTATCTCGCCCGCAATCACAGAAATTGAGGCAGCAGAGCCTTGTTGTCCGAGCACAAATGTCGGCGTGCCTTGACCAACGATTTTGCGTGCAAAAATCAGGATATTTTGGTTATTTACGAGCAAGTTGAAGTTCTCTGGAACCTCAATCGTATCTGCAAAAATGACAACTTTTGAAGGCTTAGTGACATAGAGGTTTTGCTCTGCAATCCAGTCACTTAGGTTGATGTGTAAATCGGATGTTGAACGCGATAGGACGCCAACATCGGAATAGGCAGATTGAACCCAGGTTGGGTATTCGGTTGAATTGGGTAAATTGTTCAGTTCAAGCCAGTCGCTAGAAAAAGCCTGTGGAGAAAATGAAAGAGAAATAATAATAGGTAGAAGTCTCATATTTATGTCCTGTCGAAATTAGTAGTCACCAAATTTTGGGTAGCAGAAGCCGCCACCTTAATTTGCTTAAGGTGCGGCTTCTTATTCGGAAGGTAATTTGGCTATCTTGTTATATTTTTAGCAGTTTCGTTGCTGTGTATAGCGTTTCTGTATATAGCGTCGATTTTATCTGTCGCGCTACTTTTCGATAGGTATAGGGACTAATCCATTTTTTGGATATATGCATTGTTTGCGAACGCTTTTGCTTTCTCACTAATATTACTCCAGTTACTTTCTGCAACTGTTGTATTCGCAAGAGCGCCTATCGCACCAAGCATGGTATCGTCTCTCATGATATCGGCATTATCTTGAGCTTGTTCTAGTGCAACGAGCAGTGAGGTGAAGTCGGCATTCATTTTCTGCCAATTCAGTTTCAGCTTATTAATATGTGGAATCGCATTTTCAATTTGCTGAGAAATCATCTCGATGCTCTCCGAAGAGCGATGATAAGAGTTATATATCTTTTGCGTGTAAGTTAACTGCTCTTGAAGCTCTTTTACTTCGTTTTGTAATTCGTTGCGAAGTTTGCGTGCTTTTTCTGCTTTATCGCCGTAGACGCCCATAATTGGCCCTGCAACCAGAGGGAACCAAGCATAAGTCACTGCGGTAGAGGCGACCGTAACGTAGTGAGTGTAATCTTTGTTGAGTTGAGTGATACGTGCATTGATGTCATTCACTCGTTGCTGAAGCGCACTGCCATCATCGCTTAGATAACCGTTATGGGTACCTTCCAACACATCTAGCTGCAATTTTTGCGTGTCCAGTGTGGCTGAAAATTCCAATAGACTTCCGCCAACGTCAGACACTTCTTGTTGGTATTTCATGGAAAAGTTCTGCAGGCTTTTTAGGTAAGCAATCGCCATTTTTCTGTTGCGTTCTACTGCTTCTATATCTTCCGGCAGTGGCGAGAATGCTTTGGCCAACATTTCATTCAAAGCATCGCTCAAAGGGGTGAGCATGTAGTCTTTAATTTGTGCGTAATTGGCCAAGCTTAATGAAAGGCCTACGATGCTTGGGTAAAGGTCTTTTTTCCAATAAAAGGCAGTATCGTGAATGTTTGAGTATTGCTCGACCAGTGCTTGAAAATTAGAGAAAGGAATGTCGTTAGGAATACTTAAAGTCGACTTCATACTGGCTTCTGTCACAGGCAGTGCTAAAGCACCTTCGACATAGGCTTGGATCTGATACCACTCTTGCTGTTTGAGAATAAAGTTGTCGGTATCTAAATCAATAAAGACGCCATTCTCACCGATTATCGTATCGTAGGTGACTTGAGGTATGTTTTGTTCAGCTGACGCTTGGTTAACTTGAACTGGCGCTGCTTGAGAAGTGAAAGCAAAAGAAGAAAGTAGCCCAATTGAAATCGAAGATAGTACGAGTGTTTTAGTGATTTTTTTCATCGTTTAGCCCTGTTAGATTTGTTATTAGCTTTTTACAAAGACAATAATCCCCCTACCATTCGATGGCATTTTTAAATATTTATGAAGGGTTATTGAATAGTTTTATATTGTTATTCTTATAATTATTTTTTTGTTTTTAAAATTGACTCCTTTAATGTGTTTTTTGTTTTTATAAGATTTGGTCAATCTATAGTAGATTTATAATGAAAAGTTCTATTTAGATCACACATTTGAATTCATATTGATTGATTGTTGATCTATTGAATTTAATGATATTTAAGTTACTACTCTTGTGTCTTTTGTCAGGCTAGGTATAGAAAGGCCTCGAGAGGTTTTTATTCTATTCATAAATGCGATAAGTGATAAAAGTATAATTACCCTCATAATTTCCATTATTACTAAATCTATTGATTAATTTGATGAATATATAAATAGAACGAGCGTTTTAAATTTGATCTGTGCCAGATAATGTTCAAGTTTTATATTGAGGAAAGTTTCTGTTAGTGGCTTTTTATTAGCGAGTGTTTTATTAGTGGAAATTATATTAGATGAAGTTAAATTAGATTATCTTTAATTAATAACATTGTTTTGGATTTATTAAGGCTGGAATTATTTAAGGAAATAGATGGATACGTAGGTTGAGAGGACATCATGTTCATGGGGTTTTAGAATGTTTGCGATATTTTCGAATCTTTAGGGTGTTCTGGGTGTTTGCCCATCAAAACCACTCACTTCTGCTTGCAGTGTTTGATGGGCAAGTGTCTTAGTTAGTTGTTATTCATCGCCAACTTACCAAGCTTCATTGCGGCAGCGTGGTGGCGGTGCATCAGTCGCTCCATGTCTACGCCAATCACGGCACCATCGTTAACTCGCCATTTTCCGGCTACCATCACTTTATCCGCTTGTTGAGCACCACAAAGTAGTAATGCAGCCAGTGGATCGTGGCTACCAGAGAAACGAATATCATCGAGTTTGAACATCGCGATGTCGGCTTGTTTACCAACCTCTAGCGTACCGATATCCGTTCTACCCATTGCGCGTGCTGAGCCTGACGTTGCCCAGCGCAGTGCGTCGAAGTGTGAAACATTGGCAGAGCCATATTGCAGGCGCTGTAGATACATCGCCATGCGTACTTCGGCAATCATATTTGAGCCGTCATTAGAGGCCGAACCATCAACGCCTAGCCCGACTTTAACGCCAGCGGCTTCAAGGTCGTTGTTCTTACAAATACCGGAAGCCAGCATCATGTTGGACGTCGGGCAGTGGCTGATGCCAATGCCTGCTTTGCCCAAGCGCTTGATCTCTTCTGGGTTGAAGTGAATTCCGTGTGCAAGCCAAGTACGTTCGTTGAGCCAGCCGACATCCTCTAGGTAATCGACAGGGCGTAGACCGAACTTCTCGATACAGAAGTCCTCTTCATCGAGCGTTTCGCATAGGTGAGTGTGCATCATCACGTTCTCACGCTCACTGATCTTGGCGGTCTCTTTCATCAGGTCGGTGGTGACTGAGAACGGCGAACAAGGCGCGAGTGCGATTTGAATCATCGCGCCTTCATCACGCTGGTGGTAATCGCGAATCAAGCGTTGGCTGTCATCTATAATGGTTTGTTCGGTTTGAATGGTGTGTCGTGGAGGTAACCCACCTTCATCTTCCCCTAGGCTCATGGAGCCGCGCGTAAATATCGCTCTCACGCCAAGCTTCTCTGCCGCCTCGACTTGTAAATCGATGGCGTTCTCTAGCCCGTTTGGCAGCAAGTAATGATGGTCTGACGCTGTGGTGCAGCCCGACATCATTAACTCAACCAGCGCCAGCTCTGTGGCAAGGCTCATCATCTCTGAGTCGAGATTGGCCCAAACTGGATAGAGGCTTTGTAGCCAATGGAAGAGCTCTTTATTCAGTGCGCCGGGGTAGGCACGCGTTAGGGTTTGATAGAAGTGGTGGTGCGCATTGATAAGCCCTGGTGTTACAACATGACGAGAGGCGTCGACGCTGTAATCTACGGGTAAGGTCGGTTCTTTGTGTTTGCCAACCAACTCAATGATTGTATTACCTTTAATGACAATACCGCCTTCTGCATCAGCTAGTGAGCCAGTGTAGATTGCGAGAGGATTCTTAATCCAGATGGTTTCCATTCATAGTAGTCCTTAGCCATCTCAGCCTTTTCAGGGAAGAGGGTCTTTGTTGGTATTTGCTGTTGATAGATAAATTCGAATCAGGGGCGTTAAAACGTTCAATGTTCTAATCATTCCCTGATTCTGTGAAAATCGGCTTACGTTAGTCAGTGAACCAGTTAGTTCTAGACTCAGTTAATTTGAGACTTAGTTAGTTCCAGACTTAATTAGTTCGAGAGTTAGCTAGTTAGTTCACTTTGGGCTCAGGGTTTTCTGATGCCGCTTGAACATCTGCTTCTGTACTTGCTTGCTGAATCTCTAATTGCTCGTCTGAGTGTCGTTCTTCTTCAGCTTGCTCTTTCATCTCTAGCTCAACTTGCGCTTGGCTTTCGGCCAGTGCTTCTTGCTCTTCTGCTCGTGAAGACTTTGGTAAAACAAGGTTCAATAGCACCGTCATGATAGTACCGGTAGTGATGCCAGAGTGAAGAAAGTTCGCAAGGTCATGCGGCAAGTGTTGCAGCAATCTTGGTTCGAAAGTGACGGCTAAGCCAGACGCCAAACCAACACAGATTACCAAGGCATTTCGCTTGGTGTCTGCGGCCTTGATCAACATGCGGATACCCGCGTAGGCAATCATTCCGAACATCACAAAACCCACACCACCTAGAACAGGTTTCGGAATCGTGACGGCAATAGCGGCTAATTTCGGGAATAAGCCACCTAAAATTAGCAAACCACCGGTTGCAGCCACAACATAGCGACTTGCTACACCTGTGATACCTACAATGCCGACGTTTTGACTGAACGATGCCAGTGGCATTGCCGTTAAAATCGAAGATAAGGTACTACCAAGTCCATCGCCCAGCAGCCCACGTTTTAAGTCTTTACCGCTGACTTGGGTTTGGCAGTTGTTGCCTAATGCCATGAAATCACCCGTAGCTTCGGCGATAACCACTATGTACACCAAGCTCATACTGATGATGGCACTCGCAGAAAAGGTAAAGCCATATTTGAAGGGCTCAGGTCCGCCAACCCAAGCGGCAGAGCTGATTTGCTCAAGGTCGACCATGCCGAGCGATAGCGCCACAATGTAGCCGCCCGCTAAACCAATCACGATGGCCGAAGCGGCAACCGCGCCTTTACAGTAAACCGATACGCCAACCACAATCCCCAAAGAGATCAGTGCTAGAAACAGCTTTGGCAGCGTGGCGAATTGTTCTGTGTTGGCAGGAGAGTCTCCGACCCAGTTCATGGCAACCGGTAAAATGGTTAAGCCGATTAAGGTAACCACTACACCACTTACCACGGTTGGGAACAGTTTCCGAACCTTGTCCATATAGAAGCTGGCACCAATCACCACGAACGAGCCGATAAGCGCTGAGCCCATGATCGCGGCGACGCCACCTTCGTTACCGATTGAAATGGCGACGCCCAAAAAGGCAAAGCTCGAACCCATCACCACAGGTAGTCGAATGCCGACAGGGCCAAAGCCGAGACATTGAGCGACGGTTACAATACCTGACGCCAGCAGCGCAGCATTGATCAGCGAAACGATCTCGGTGTTAGGTAGGCCGATAGAAGCGCCAACAATAAGGGGGACAGCAACAATGCCACCAATCGAAGCGAGCATGTGCTGTAATGCGAGTAGGAAGGTTAAGCCGTGAGGCGGTCTTTCATTTAGGGTGTACAGAAGTTTCATTTGATATTCCTCTGCCTGTGTTTCCGTTTACAGGCGATTGGCGGTCAAATAATGACTTCTACAAACTGCGTAGGGTCATAAAAAAGGTGCACTAACCGAGCGGATATTTGTGTGTTCCGCTGATTAGCACAATTAGCTTTTTCTTAAAAATGTTGTTCTAGCATGTGTCTTGATAGCTCGGCCTGCGAACAAGCCAAGCGATAGTTACGTTGGGTGATTAACCGATGAACACGAGCTTCGCGACAAAAATAGCCGCTAAGAAGTACATTGAAATAGAGACGTCTTTTGTTTTACCTGTCGCCAGTTTCAGCACTGTGTAGGTAATGAAACCCAGTGCGATACCATTCGCGATAGAGAAGGTCAGAGGCATCATTAACGCTGTAATGGCTGCGGGAGCACCGTTGGTGAAGTCTTTCCAATCCACGTGCTGCATGCTGCTCATCATCACGAATGCCACATAAATCAGAGCGCCAGAGGTTGCGTAAGCGGGGATCATGCCAGCAAGTGGAGATAGGAAAATTGCCGCTAAGAACAACACACCAACCACAATTGCAGATAGGCCTGTTCGTGCGCCTGCTGCAACGCCCGCTGCACTTTCTACGTAACTGGTTACTGGCGGACAACCCACACACGCACCGGCCACACTTGAGATACTGTCGGCTTTAAGCGCTTTGCTTAGGCCTTCAATTTTTCCTGTTTCAGGGTTAGTTAGGTTTGCACGCTCGGCCACGCCCATCAAAGTACCCGCGGTATCGAACATGTTTACAAAAAGGAAAGCCAAGATAACGCTGATCATCGAAACATCGAGTGCGCCCATAATGTCCATTTTTAGGAACGTAGGCGCTAAGCTTGGTGGAGCCGCGAAGAAGCCGTTGTAATGCACTAAGCCAAGCATCATACCGACTAGCGTTACACTCAAAATACCGATCAGCACTGCACCAAATACTTTACGCTCACTGAGTACCGCGATAATAAGGAACGCGATAGCAGCCAGTAGCGCTTCCGGTTTGGTGAAGTCACCTAGAGAAACCAAAGTCGCTGGGTTTTCGACGACGATACCTGCTGTTTTAAGGCCAATTAGACCTAAGAACAAACCAACACCCGCTGTCATGGCATAACGTAGACTCACTGGGATACTTTCAATGATCCATTGGCGGACTTTGTAGAAGCTCATCCCGACGAACAAGATACCGGAGATAAACACCGCACCCAGTGCCACTTCCCAGCTGTAGCCCATTTCGCTTACTACCGTGAACGAGAAGAAAGCATTTAAGCCCATGCCCGGCGCAAGGCCGACAGGCCAGTTCGCAAATAACCCCATTAACAAACAACCGATAGCTGCACCAATACAGGTTGCGACGAATACCGCTCCTGCATCCATACCCGATGCGGCCATAATTTGTGGGTTAACGAAGATAATGTAAGCCATGGTTGCGAAGGTGGTGACACCGCCGACCAACTCATTTTTCACACTGCTTCCGTGGGCCTTAATTTTAAAGAGCTTCTCTAAAATTCCGTTATTCGCATCTTGGTTGAGTATTTCTGTTTTACTCTCACTCATGTCAGCAAGTCCTTTTATGTTGTGATCCATTTATTGAATACAGCGAGATTTCAATATTAAGTTTTAAGGTTTTTTCCTAGCCGCTATTTCTTTAGCTACCAGTTGATTAGTCATCAACTCTCTAACTAATAACGTTATTAGTATTTTTATATGAGCGTGTTTAATGAGCGCGCATCATTTTAGATGCACGCACTAATCTGCTTAATATTTTTCGGTGAGCCTAGTTAGAAGTTCTAGGTCACGAGACTAACTGCCCCGATAGGTTGAGAAACTGTAAGGCGAGACGAGAAGAGGAACGTGATAATGCGCTTCTGGATCATCTAGACCAAAGCGAATAACAACATCGTCTAGGAAAGGCACGCCATCCAATTCCACGCCTTTACTTCTGTAGTAATCGGCTACGTAAAACACCAATTGATATTTCCCCGGTCGGAAATCATTCCCTGCCAGAATCGGCGCATCGGTTCGGCCATCGGAGTTAGTGATTACCGTCGCCAGCTTTTCTGTTGAGTCTTCATTGACCTTATAAAGCTCTACCTTGATCTCTGCACCCGGTAAGCCGTGAGTTGTGTCTAATACGTGTGTTGTTAATCTTCCCATAGTCCTTTAATAGCGCTTTTGGCGCTCCTCTGTTCCGTGGTTTATCTGTCTGTTTCGACCTTGCAAAGAATGCAACTGGTCACTTTGTTATCACTAACTATGTACGAACTGTACACAATTAGTAAAGCTAATTGTTGGAAAAATGTTAACTATTGTGTCGTTTTTTCTGACTTTATAGATCTTGATTATCGTTTTTTGGTGAGCTTTTACTTTATTAAGCTGTTGTTTTTAAATGGTAATGGTGCGTAAATTTAACTTGAATAACAAAATCTTTACATTGAGATAAATAATTGTATACAATAAATGTACAGGGGTAAGGTTGCTCTGTTTATCGAGAATCCATTTGGTTGAATCATTTGGCGACTCACTTAAAGAGCGGCTAAGCCAACCACTTATGTTAGGAGTACTTGGATGAATAAGGATTATTCAAGAAATTTGATCGGTTACGGAGCTAACCCTCCAAACCCTCAATGGCCAGGTAATGCGCGCGTCGCGGTTTCTTTTGTATTGAACTATGAAGAGGGCGGTGAGCGTTGTTTGTTACATGGAGACGACGAGTCTGAAGCTTTTCTTTCAGAGATCCCGTCAGCACAGCCGATCAAAGGCGAACGTCACATGAGCATGGAATCCATCTATGAATATGGTAGCCGTGCGGGTGTATGGCGTGTTCTTCGCTTGTTCGATGAATATGAAATCCCACTGACCGTCTTTGCGGTTGCAATGGCGATTGAGCGTCACCCAGAAGTAGCCAAAGCCATGGTCGAAGCGGGGCACGAAATCTGTAGCCACGGTTATCGCTGGATAGACTATCAATACATTGATGAGTCTGAAGAGCGCGACCACATGACCAAAGCGATTGAGATCATCCAACAAGTGACGGGTCAACGCCCACAAGGTTGGTACACAGGTCGAACTGGGCCAAATACGCGTCGCTTGGTTGCAGAAGAGGGCGGTTTTCTTTACGACTCAGATGCCTATGATGATGACCTGCCTTATTGGCACACCGAGACTGGTCATCCGCAATTGGTGATCCCTTATACACTCGATGTGAACGACATGCGTTTTTCAACAGCGCAAGGCTTTAACTCTGGTGAGCAGTTCTTCCAATATCTGAAAGACACGTTTGACACCCTTTATATGGAAGGCGAAACCGCACCGAAAATGATGTCGGTTGGGTTGCATTGTCGTCTGATTGGTCGCCCCGGTCGTATTGCTGCATTAAGACGTTTCTTAGATTACGTAAAACAGCACGACAGCGTGTGGTTATGTCGTCGAATCGATATCGCCAACCACTGGCACCAACATCATCCATATCAACCAAATAACGCTAATCATCAACAGCAAAAGTAGCAGTGAAGCAAGGAGGCTTAACGTGACTGAATTTCGATCATGCCAACCAACAACCATGGACCGCGATACCTTTGTCGCTCACTTCGCTGATGTCTACGAACACAGCCCATGGGTTGCAGAAGTGGTGTATGACCAAGGTTTGAATGCCGAAGACGACCATATCGAGAATCTTCATCTGAAAATGGCATCGACCTTGTTAGGTGCAGACCAAGGCAAACAGTTGGCTTTGATCAACGCTCACCCGGATTTAGCCGGTCGAGCAGCAGTAAACGGCGAGCTCACCGAGTCGTCGACCAAAGAACAAGCGGGGGCGGGCATCGACCAGTGCAACGCCGAAGAATTTGAAAAATTCACTTCTTACAACAACAGCTACAAAAGTCGCTTCAATTTCCCTTTTATCATGGCGGTGAAGGGAGCCAATCGTTACCAAATTCTTGAGTCGTTCGAGATGCGATTAGGAAATGATAGTGAAACTGAGTTTGCTACGGCGATTCAAGAGATCAACAAGATCGCGATGTTTCGTCTCTGGGATATGTAAGTTAACGGAGTTAACAGCTATCTCAGCCCAGTCTTAGTGCGCTAAGAGCACGCTTTATAAGCGAATAAGCCACTAAGTTCTCATTTTATTATTACTTGATTAATTGGATAGGATTACACGGACATGACCCAAACATTTGAACAATACATAAACCTTGCAGACGAAAAACTCGGCGCAGAAGCTACCTTCGCAACAGACGATTTTTTTGCAGATAAAAGCCGTCTTCTCAGCCACGCAGCGCCAGAGTGGAAAGACGACTTATACGACGATAACGGCAAGTGGATGGACGGTTGGGAAAGCAGACGTAAACGTGGTGAAGGTTACGACTACTGTGTCGTTCGCCTTGGCCTAGCTGGCACCATTGCTGGCGTTGATATTGATACCTCATTCTTCACAGGTAACTTCCCACCTTCGGCATCAATTGACGCGTGTTATTCACCACAAGGTGAGCCAACAGACGCAACAGAGTGGCAAGAAATTCTGCCTTCAATGGCATTGCAGGGTGATCATCATCATCTTGAAGCAATCGAAAGTGACCAAGTATTTACGCACCTACGTTTGAACATCTACCCAGATGGCGGTGTCGCACGCTTACGTGTTTATGGTCGACCAAGTGTCGATTGGGAAGCAATAGATTCTCAGCAACAAGTTGACCTAGCATCGGTTGAACATGGTGGCCGAGCACTCGCATGTAGTGACGAACACTACGGAAACAAAGCCAACATCTTAGGCCCAGGCCGCGGTGAAAACATGGGTGACGGTTGGGAAACAGCGCGTCGTCGTACACCGGGTAACGACTGGGTTATCGTGGCACTAGGCCACCCAGGTAACATCGAACGCATCGTTGTTGATACGGCTCATTTCAAAGGTAACTACCCTGACAGATGCTCAATTCAAGCGGCTTACGTGAAAGGCGGTACCGACGACCAAGTAGAAACACAAAGCCTATTCTGGCGTGAACTGTTGCCTGCACAAAAGCTGCAAGCGCACGAGATTCACGAATTCATTTCTGAGGTAAACGACCTTGGTGCGATTACCCACGTACGTGCAAACATATTCCCAGATGGTGGTATCAGCCGTTTGCGTCTGTTTGGTACGAAAGCGAAATAGGTAAGGAAATGAGTATGAGTAATGGAATACGTCGTTTATCCATCGAACCGTTAACCAAGCAGGCTTTTGCAGAGTTTGGCGATGTTATCGAGTCCGATAATAGTGATTTCTTCATGATCAACAGTGGATCAACACGTCGCTACCACAAGCTAGCGACAACGGATGTGCAAGACCAAGACGGAGAAGCCATCATCAGCATCTTCCAAGCCACACCGTTGAGCTACCCACTGACCATCAAAATGTTAGAGCGTCATCCACTTGGTTCTCAGGCATTTATTCCATTACTTGGTCAACCCTATTTAATTGTTGTTGCGCCAAAAGGCGACGATCCAACATTAGCCAATAGCCGAGCTTTCTTGAGCAACGGTCGTCAAGGAGTGAACTATCACAAAGGGGTGTGGCATCACCCAGTTCTCGCCCTCACCGATCAAGATCAGTTCTTGATCGTCGATAGAGGCGGCGAAGGGCATAACTGTGACGAAGTTTATTTCGACAGCGACCGAGTGGCATTGCATTTGGACGATCTGCCAACGGACGACAATAAGGAAGAGCAACGCTTAGCTAAAGCGTTGTGATACAGGAGTTTATTATGGATCCGCATATTACAGAGTGGTTGAACTTAGCAATACGCTGGGCTCACATGATTGTTGGTGTTGCGTGGATAGGCGCATCATTTTACTTTGTTTGGTTAGAGAATAACCTTAACCGAGTTAACCCTAAAACGGGCCTTTCAGGCGACTTATGGGCAATTCACGGCGGTGGTATTTATCACCTAGAGAAGTACAAACTTGCGCCACCAGAGATGCCAGAGCACCTGCACTGGTTCAAATGGGAAGCTTACTTCACGTGGATCACCGGTGTGTGTCTACTGGGTGTGGTTTACTACCTAAACGCTGAGATTTACCTGATTGCACCGGGCTCAGGCCTTGATTCAACAACGGCAATCGCGATTGGTATTGGTTCATTCGTTGCCGGTTGGTTTATCTACGATCTACTGTGTGACTCACCATTAGGCAAGACCCCCGTGTTGCTTGGCGTTGTGCTGTTTGTGCTGCTTGTTGCTGCGACATATGGCCTAACCCAAGTGTTCAGTGGCCGTGGTGCTTACATTCATGTTGGTGCAATTATTGGTACCATCATGGTGGGTAACGTATTCCGCGTTATCATGCCTGCACAGCGCAACCTGGTGAAAGCGATTGAAGAGAAGCGCGAACCGGATCCGGCACTGCCAGCGAAAGGTCTACTGCGTTCTCGTCACAATAACTACATGACACTGCCAGTGCTGTTCATCATGATCAGTAACCACTTCCCAAGCACTTATGGCTCGGAATACAACTGGCTGATCCTTGCTGGCCTAGCGATCTTCAGTATCTTGGTGCGTCACTACTTCAACACCCGTCATGGTAGTCAGAAGTTTGCATGGACAGTGCCAGTAGCGGCATTGGGTATGATCACGCTTGCGTTTGTGACTTCACCTTACGCGAAAAAGCAGATGACTCCGGTTGTGCAAGCGCCAGTGGTTCAAGAAGTGCAAGTAAGCGCGACTGAATCAGCGACAAAAGAGCTTGCTGAAAACGGTACTGCTTCAACTACGACTAGTTCTCAGGCAGCACCTGCAGACCACGCAATGCAAACTGCTAGCGCAGGCGTCAGCTTTGAAACCATCAACAAAGTCATTCAAGAGCGCTGTTCTGTGTGTCACTCATCAACCCCGAGCCACGCCGCTTTTGCTGCTGCGCCAGGTGGTGTGATGTTTGATACCCCAGAAGAGATTAAAGCTAATGTACCAAGGATTGTTGCTCAAACCGTAACAACCAAGGTGATGCCGCTCGGCAACATGACTCAAATGACCGACGCAGAGCGCGCACTCATCGGCACTTGGGTAGAGCAAGGCGCTACGCTTCAATAATGATGTGAATCCTTTACCTAAGAGCATGAGTCTTAGGTGAGGCTTGGGGAGAGTTTGGTTTCGGGCACGCGCCAAACTCATCCCACCCTGTTTCCCCGGTTCCTATAACCGGGGCTTTTTGTTTTTGGGACAAAGGGAATGCAGATTTATCATTCAGTTGGTGACTCTAGGTGCATATGTGGTTTAGAGTTCGAAGAATTGGGTTTTATTAAGTATTTTGGTGTAATCAAATCTTAATGTTACCTATGCTAACAATTTTACTTGATTATTCTTATTAAAGTTAAAGCTGTATTGAAATATCAAGTGTGCATCCACCTAAACTTGACCTAGGCATATAGGAAACCATTAATGAGTAACGTTATTCCATTTAGAAAGAAACCAACTTCAACTCAACACCCGAAAACAACGATTAAGATGAGCGATTGCCATTTTGAAGAAAATGGTATCGGTATGCTTTTAGGAGAAGGTGTAGAAGTTGAAATGGATACAACTACTTTCCTTAACAATGGCATGGGGATTGTTGCTGGCTCAACCGATGAAAAATTTCTTCAAGCGTTGTCTGAATCAAAACCTCAAGAAAGGCTAGGGTTTGCGAATGAACTAAATCAATTCGCTAGCATTCCAGATAAAGAACTACGTACACAAGAAATAGAGAAGTCTTCTATTTCCAGGAAATTATCTTCAATAGCCAATATTGCGACTGTCACAACTTGGCTTAATGAAGTTATTGAGGGCGTATCAAGCGTAGATTTTGAAGCGTTATTAAATACGATTATGGGTAGCTAGCGAGATAAAAACAGCTGAAGAGAACTTACTTAAGCTTGGTATCTCGCATAGGTGGCTTACAGTCTTTTAGCTATATCGTTTAGCAAGGAAGCTCTGTGAATCATTGCATGTCGATAGTAAGTACTTACGTTTAAACTGATTCATTGCGTGCGCAGTCCTGTATAAGGTTCTTGATATGAATCTCTACCCATGGCATTTTTAGTCCAAATTGACTTTAGTTAGGACAAAAAATGGAAGACTTGATAGTCGCGTATTTTAGGGCATTGAGCTCATTCTTTAGGTATATGTTTCAGTCGATATTGATTGAGTTCATTGGTTACGGAGCTGGCTGGATAGTCTGTAAAGTATTCACACTAGGGCGCTTCCCCCCATTGATTCCAACTGAAAAAGAGCGAACCAGAATCTCTTATCTCGGAGCTATTAGCATCGTGTTGCTTCTGTTAGCAATTGGTGTGTTCAATAGTTTTTGATTCGGAGTGAGGAGATATGAAATTTTACCCCGAGGAACAATACCAAGCGGCTTGCAACGAGCTGTTTATCCGATACGAACGTGACATCAAAAAGCTAATCCCTAACGCGAGAGTTGAGCACGTAGGCGCATCTTCTATTCCATCTGCCGTGTCTAAGGGCGATCTAGATATCTTCGTAGGTGTTGAGCTTGGCGTATTTGAGGATGTTATAGAGAGACTCACAACACTCGGCTTTACAGAGAAACTCGATACCTTAAGAACGCCGGAACTGTGTATGTTGGAGTCTACATTGAGGGATGATGTGGCCTTGCAAGTGGTCGCCAGTGGTTCTGAGTTCGAATGCTTTCTAAGGTTTCGTGACAAGCTACGTGCGAATCCGGCATTAGTTCAGCAATACAACACCCTCAAAATGTCTTGCGAAGGTTGGCCGCAAGAAGAGTACCGTGAAAAGAAGTCTGACTTTATCGAGCATGTGCTGGATCTGAAATAGCAACAGTGTCCCTCACCTCTAATTGTCCAATTAACAAAAGTTTTATTAATACAAAGTGTTAAGTCAAAAAACCTTACCTCTGAAGATTGACCTTCTTAAATCTCCTTCAAACCATCTTACCACGGTTTAATCGCTTAAATTTACGCAACTAAGCTCACATATATTGCATGGGGTATTAGTGGAAGTATTGGTTTGTGTTATGTTTCTCGTGATTTTATAAAGCGTGACTTATCCATTGAAAGCAAAGTGTTTTCTTTCGGATTAATTTCAAGATTTGTCTATTAGTACATCAACTTGGCGCTATCAAAAATCGATTGCTCTACGCCAATAATCAATACCACCTTAGGAAAGGACATGTCTGAAGTAATAGAAAACACCCCTGCAATTGTACTCGCGTCTCGATGGTCTCGGTTTTGGGCGTTTGTTATCGACGGCCTCATTTATGCAGCTGCTATGATTCCAGTGGTCCTATATACCGATTTGTTCGATCGAGCCGTTTCTAATGGAGTCATAGAGTTACATGAACAAATCATGATGTTTGTTTATGGCTGGGTGATATTCCTCTTGTGTAATGGCTACTTACTGCAAAAGAAGGGACAAACGATCGGTAAAAATGTAATGGAAATTGCGATTGTTGATATGGATGGCAAGCAACTAGGGCTATTCAACATAATGCTCAAACGAATTTTACCTATGAACATCTTTGTTTATATTCCTGTTATTGGTCAATATATATCGATTCTTAATTACCTGTTTGTTTTCCGTAAAAACAGACGCTGTTTGCATGACTTAATTGCAGGAACTCAGGTTGTTAGTGTTGCTGTTCCTAGAAATCTCGATTTCAGTACTATCGAATAGAAATTCATAATCAAGCACTTACATACTTTAGGAACTTCATGATTCATAAGCTTTTCTCAGCCATTTCTATTTATAGGTATTTACCGAATAATATCTATTATTTAGCACTGGCTAGAATGATTCTGGGAATGGGTAACTTTATCGTTCCATTTTTAGTCTTACTGTTAACCGATAAGTTGGGTTATTCCGCAACAGTCGCAGGTTCCCTTGCCATGGGTGTGACGGGCTCTTACCTCTTAGGGAGCTTTTTAGGTGGGAGATTAGCCGATAGGTTGGGGCATAAACGGATCATGGTGTTTGGCGAGTTTATGTGCGCTGTATTATTGATTACTTGTGGTTTCTTCGCCGATGCTCCGGTAGTTGTACCTGTGTTCTTGTTTTGTGCCTATTTCTTTGGCGGTTTAGCGTTGCCCGCGAGTAATGCTTTAGTTGCGGACCTTTCTACCCCTCAGAATCGTGATGCAGTCATGTCACTGAGTTATCTAGCCTATAACTTTGGTTCAGCTCTTGGTCCTGTTATGGCTGGGTACTTGTTCTGGAATCACACTGACTGGATATTTTTCGGCAACGGTTTTGCGGCTCTTTTTTGTGTTTTTATTGTGGCTGCATTTGTGAAGTTGCAACCTGGAACGGAATCGACCAGCGAGAGTGAACTGGAACAGCCCGTTTCTGGTTCGGTTTGGTCAGTTTTAAAATCAAGGCCACGGCTTTTGTTGTTCACTTTTCTATGTGGATTGCTGTGGTATTCGCTAAATCAAATGACTATGGCGAGTCCATTGTATTTGAGCCATGTGTTTGGAGAGCAAGGCCCAATTATTTTCGGGCAACTCATGACTTACGCTTGTGTTGTAGTGGTGCTGATTACGCCAATCTTAATGAAGTTCACGTCAGGTAAGGCTGAAACCGTAAGCCTTGCTTATGCAGGCTTTATGTTTGCCTTTGGTTATATGCTCGTCATGTTGTTTCCCAACATTCCTGTTCATTTTTTTGCTTGGCTATTTCTATCTGCGGGCGAGGTTCTTCTTTTGACAAAAGAGGGCATATATTTAGCAAACAACTCCCCTTCGAGTCATCGTGGACGCATTCAAGGCGTGCTCATTACCTTGCGAACGGTTTTCGTTATGCCTAGTTTTATCGTGATTGGCTACTTTATCGATGATTATGGGTACACTTTCACTTGGTTTAGTGTGATATTAATTTCAGTTGTTGGTGCCGTTGGTTTTTATCTTATGTCAGCTAAGGGGAAGCAATCTCCAGCGTTAGTCACCGAGTAGTTATTCGATTTACTAGCAGTAGTATCTTTTAGTCACCAGAGGTAGGCTTATGATTACAATTAGAAAAGCGGCTGAGTCTGATGCTCAGGATATTTTCGATATTCGAAGCCGTGCCATTGTCGAGAAGTGCTCGGCTTATTACTCAGAAGAACAGCTGTCAATATGGACGCATGGTGGAATGTCTGATGGATTCATAAGCGATGTAGTCCAAACCTTTCACGTTTCAGAAGTTGATGGCCGAGTGATTGGCAGCGGTAAGATCAACATCGAAACCGGTATGGTTGATGCTATTTTTGTTGACCCAGATTTTTCCGGAAAAGGCGCAGCGAAGCAGATGTTGCAGTTCTTAGAGGAACTCGCGATTCAACACAATTTGCCGTTAATGAAGTTAGAATCGACTCTGAATGCCGCTGCGTTTTATCGTGCGTGTGGCTTTATTGGTGATGAACTTTCCACTTATCACTCTCCTAGAGGTATTAGCCTCGATTGCATCCCGATGGAAAAGCCGTTAGTTGCTTAAATAAGCAGCGCCAACGCCAATTGTTGGTGCTGTTTTTACTTTCCCCTTACACTCTTTTCAAGTATCGAACCTAGTATCAAATTTCTCTTTGTTATACAGGCAAGTCTCTCATTATGAAGAACTTCTTTGATAGCGAACTCATGCTCTCTAGCTCCTTGAATTTCGTTTTGCTATCGCTTGGGCTAACGCTCCTTTTTCATCTTCCGATTTGGTGTGGGTTCAACTTGAGCCGACGAAAATGGAAGCTTATGGATTATTTATGGCCGTTCTTGGCGGGTATCGGGATGCTGGGTGCAGTGTCTGAGATTCGTGCGAAAGTAGCGGGTGACTGGGTTGAAACCGAACAAACCAGAGCGGTGGCGATTTTAGAATCGGTTCAGCAGTTTTCTTTGGATAAATTAAGAAGTGATACCTGCACCGGTCAGCCATCTTTAGATAATCACGCTCAGCACCACGAAGCATGTTTGTGGTATTTGAATACGGCGATCACGTTCAAAGATGTCGATTTCACCTTGTTACCCAACGCATCGGATTTTACGGTTCCTGCGCCGAGCGTGTCGCTGGTTGAAAGCGATGCCGTGTGGGTGGATGGTATGCTGAGTCAGTATGAGATGCAGAAAAACCAATACATAAAAACCAGAGAAGCGCAGGTGAAGCAGCCACTAGAAAGTATCTTTTGGTACGTGAGTCCTTACTTAGTGTGTTTCGCGATCGCGTTGCGTTTGACGAAAGTCACCGCAGAGCTCAAATTAGATAAGTGCGCATAGTTTGAGTTCCTATACCCAGATAGAAAAGGTGAAGTAATGAATGTGAGTGAGTTTTCTCGGTTGATGGGTTTGTCAGCCCATACGCTTCGCTACTATGAAAAAATCGGCTTGTTGAAAAATGTTCAGCGGAACAGTAGCGGTCATCGAGTCTATACATCGAAGGACGTTACCTGGATTGAGTTCGTGAAGCGCTTAAAAGACACCGCAATGCCACTGGATGAGATTCTAGAATACGCAAAGCTAAGGGAGTTAGGGCCAGAATCGACTTCGCAGCGCCAAGTGTTGCTCGAACAACATCAACAGAATTTGCGGTCCCATATCGAAGAACAACAAAAGCACATGGCAGCATTGGAAGAAAAAATCAGTTTGTATCGAGATGGAAAAGTCCGTTGACTTAGAGTCGACTCTAACTTGTAAGGTGTTCCTGTGAACTATAAATACAGGAACAGACTCATGAATCAATCACGTTTTGAAACTGGCTTAGAAAGACTGAATCACATCGACGGAGAAGCAGGGCAACAGGTTATCGACAGCCTCCAAGACATTTGCCCTGATCTTGCCAAGTATACTATCGAGTATCCCTTTGGTGACATTTATTCGCGCCCCGGTTTGGATTTGAAATCACGAGAGATCGCGACCGTGGCTGCCCTGACCGTACTCGGTAATTGTGCCCCTCAGCTTAAGGTGCATTTGAATGCGGCACTCAATGTCGGATGCAGTAAAGAAGAGATTAAAGAAGTGATACTGCAGATGTCGGTGTATTCGGGATTCCCTTCGGCATTAAATGGCATGTTCGCATTTAAAGAGGTGCTTGCGGAGAGAAACACAGCTTGAGGTAAATAGAAAATATAGTCTGAAAAGGGAGCGTCAACTCTGCTAAGTTGCGCTCCCTTTTTATTGATTGGCTGAATTTTAAAGGTCGTAAACCTGAAGGTTAGTGGTTCTTTAAGAGGACATAGACAGCGCGAACGACAGCAAGATAGGTAAAGTCACCACACTCAGGAAGTTGCCAAATAACACCATAGACGCGACCTTGGGTGGCTCGACATTGAAGCGTTCTGCAAACAGGTAGTTCATCACGGCGGGTGGCAGCATGGTGAACAGCACCATCATTTGTAGGTGCAGTGTTGGCAGCGGGATAAAGAAGTAGATGATGGTAAAGGCTATGGCTCCGGTAAACAGCGATTGAGCTGTGCACAACAAGCCGACTTTTAATCCGCTCAGTCTCAAGTTGACCATTTGCGAGCCCAACGACAATAGCATGATAGGTACGGCTGCTTGGCCGAGTAGCGACGTGGCTTCGTAGATTGGATTCCATACTGCAATGCCAGACAGGTTGAGCGTCATCGCTAATGTGGCGGCTAAGAATATCGGCATCTTAAGGATCTGCTTGATCGGATTACCGTCGCTCAATAGCGCTAAGCCAACACTAATGTGCACGCAAGCCGACACCACAAACAGCAGTACAGCAGGGGCTAATGCGCTCTCGCCAAAGGTATACGTGAACAGAGGAATCGCGAGGTTGCCACTGTTGCGAAACATGTGTGGAGGAGCCCAAGCTTTGAAGTTGAGCTTAAAGATCTTACAGATTGGTATCATCAATAAAGCAGGAACCAACACCGCCACCAAAGAGGCGGAAATCAGCGGCAGTTGTTCGGTGTCGAGAGGCATGGTGGTCAGCGAGGCAAACACTAGCGCAGGAATACAGACATCCATGTTGATGCGATTGATCGGTTTGAAATCGGGCTTGAGCCAACGACCCACCGCAAAGCCAGCACTGGCTAAAGCAAAAACGGGAAACAGAATGCTGACGACCTGTTCGAACATAGAATTCCTTTCTAGATTGAGTGCTTCCATTTAGCTGAGAAACGAATGTTTTAGAGAGACGCTAAAGTGAAGTATGAAGTCGAGATGTATAAACATTAACCTATCAATATAATGACTTGGCGTCACCGAAGATCGTTGTCTGTGAGCGGTTAATTTATATTTCTTTGAATGAAGCACAAAAAAGACCAGTGGCATCAGCAACTGGTCTTTAAAGGCTAGATAAATCTGGACGGATTTTTAATTAACGACGGCTGTCGCTGTCTAGCGATTGTTACTCGGTTTTAAATCTAGCTAACGAGCTTCTTGTAATCTTTGAAGTTCACATCGTAGGCCTTTTCGCCGTAGATGTAAGTCTCGCTAACGGTTCTGTCGTCACCCAAGCTCATCAATACAAACAGCTTCTCTTCAAGCTTGGTGGTTTGTTCCATTCTAAAGCGCATCAGCTGTGTAGCGTGTAGATCCAACACTACGAAATCCGCTTCTTTACCGACTTCCAAGTTACCAATCTTGTCTTCTAGATGCAGTGAACGTGCACCGCCTAGTGTTGCCAAGAACAGCGATTTAGCCGGGTGCAGCTTCTTATGCTGTAACTGCATGATCTTATACGCTTCACTCATGGTTTGAAGAATTGAGAAGCTGGTTCCTGCGCCTACATCAGTACCCACGCCGACACGAATACCGTGATCTTCCATCTCTGGTAATCGGAACAAACCCGAGCCTAAGAAAAGGTTAGAAGTTGGGCAGAAGGCGATGGCAGATTCAGTATCGGCAAGGCGTTTACATTCACAATCAGAAAGGTGAATACCATGAGCAAATACCGAACGTTTGTGAAGTAGTCCGTAATGGTCATAGACATCTAGGTAACTGTCGCGCTCTGGGAACAGCGATTTCACCCACTCGATCTCTTTCTCGTTTTCAGAAAGGTGAGTGTGCATGTACACGTCTGGATATTCTTCTAGCAGTTTACCGACAGTGGCAAGTTGCTCTGGTGTGCTGGTTGGCGCAAAACGAGGCGTCACAGCATAAAGTAGTCGGCTGCGGTTGTGCCATTTCTCAATCAGTTCCTTGGAATCAGCATAGCCAGATTCTGGTGTGTCGGTGAGGTAATCAGGCGCATTGCGATCCATCAAGACCTTACCCGCGATCATTCGTAGATTACGCTTCTCAGCTTCTTCAAAGAATACGTTGACGGACTCTTTGTGTACCGTGCCAAATACCAGTGCCGTGGTGGTGCCGTTGCTTGCCAATTCGTCTAGAAATAGCTTCGCCACTTTGTGTGCGTAAACTGGATTTTTGAAGCGCTTTTCTTCTGGGAAGGTGTAGTTCTCTAACCAATCAAGAAGTTGCTCACCGTAAGACGCGATCATCCCTGTTTGAGGGTAGTGGATGTGCGTATCAATAAAGCCAGAGGTGATCAGCTTGTCTTTGTATTCTTTTACTTCGAGTGTTTTAGGTTGGCGAGCTAATACCTCGTCGGCATGCCCTAGGTCGACGACATGGCCGCTCTCAACCACTAAAACACCGTCTTCAAAATAGTCGTAAGACTCATCGATACCGACATCTTTTGGGTCGGCGACGCTGTGTAAAATGCTGGCGCGATAAGCTTTGCGTTGCGTTGTCATGTTTACTTCCTTTTAATGACTTCAGCGACGTTATGGCCACTGAAGCTTTGCGACTTTTATTAGGCGATCTTCTCTTCCAATGGTGGTTCGCCTACGTCGCTTGGTTGACTGTGTTGATCGGTCAAATCCTGATTTCGATATTGTTTGGTTGGGCGCTTTTGTTCAAGTGCTTGGCCTTGATAGTGTGCGATCAGTTCACCAGCAACCGACACCGCAATTTCGGCAGGGTGTTTGCCATTCACCGCACTTATACCAATCGGGCAAAGCATGGTTTCAATTTGTTCTTGGCTATAGCCGCGTTGCTCTAAGCGGAAGTCGAACTTCTTGCGCTTAGTGAGCGATCCAATCATGCCGAAGTAACGGCTGTCTTCACGGTCGATAATCGCTTTGGTTAAATCGAAATCGAGCTGGTGGTTGTGCGTCATCACTAGGTAGTAGCTGTTCGGTGGCATGTGTTTCACTTCACCGACTGGATCGTCTGAGACAAGCTTTTTCACACCGTGTGGTAGCGTTTCAGGAAATACTTCTTCACGCTCATCAATCCAGGTCACACGGAAGGGTAGGGTTGCGACAATGTGCAGCAGCGCTTTGGCAACGTGGCCTGCGCCAAACAGCACAAGGTGGTTCTGCTGAGTGCCAATCGGTTCAAAGCTTAACGTTGCCATTCCGCCACAACATTGGCCTAAACGAGCACCTAGGTTGAAGCGTTCCACTTTGAGCGATTTTTCACTGGCAATCAGCATCTCTCGAGCCATTTTAGTGGCCACATGTTCAAGGTGACCACCACCAATCGTAGCGATGATTCGGTCACGAGTGACAAGCATTTTGGTGCCCGCGTCGCGTGGAACGGAACCTCTGTCTTCAAGAACCGTCACCATCACACACGGTTCGTAGTTCTCTTCCAGTTTTGCCAGTTCGTGAATCCAATTATCCTTAAACATACGTCCTCCTAAATCCCTTTTATGCTTCCTAAGCTATGTATAGGCGCCCTAAGCTATTTATTGCGATCTAAACGATCCACATGAGCCCTAAGCCGTTTCTGATTGAGCATCGACCGAGGTCGGAGTCGTTTCAGTCACTTCCTGAATCGCCATCAGAATACGCTCTGGCGTTGCAGGTGTGTTGAGCTTAGGAATCGCGCCATCGACGGCGACATAGCTAATGGCGTCTTTCAGTGCGCTCCACACCGACATTCCCAACATGAAAGGCGGTTCACCCACGGCTTTCGAGTTGAAGACGGTGTCTTCTGGGTTGTTACGGTTTTCTAAAAGGTGCGTTCTGAAATCAATTGGCATATCAGCAATCGCAGGGATCTTGTAACTTGCAGGGCCATTGGTCATCAAGCGGCCTTGCTGGTTCCACACCAACTCTTCCGTCGTTAACCAACCAACACCTTGCACAAAGCCACCTTCGACTTGGCCGATATCAATCGCAGGGTTCAATGAAGCGCCCACATCATGCAGAATATCGACACGCAGAATCTTGTTCTCGCCGGTTAAGGTATCGACGATAACCTCTGAACAAGAGGCACCATACGCGTAGTAGTAGAACGGACGACCGCGCGCTTTCTCGTGATCGTAATAGATCTTCGGAGTGCGGTAGAAGCCGGTGCTCGATAGCGAAATTTGGTTAAACCAAGCCAGTTCAACAAACGAGTTGAAGGTCATGATCTCGTCGCGGATCTGCACCATGCCGTTCTTAAATACCACCTCTTCAGGCCACACTTTGAAGTGCGAAGAAGCGAAGTCAATCAGGCGCTGCTTAATGGTCATTGCGGCGTTTTGCGCGGCCTTACCGTTGAGGTCGGTGCCCGATGAGGCTGCGGTTGGTGATGTGTTCGGAACTTTGTCTGTGTTTGTAGCGGTGATCTGGATACGTTCGACATCGACTTGGAACTCCTGTGCAACGATTTGTGCCACTTTGATGTTCAAGCCTTGCCCCATTTCCGTACCACCGTGATTCAAATGAATACTGCCATCGGTGTAGATATGGATGAGCGCACCTGCTTGGTTCAAGAAAGTCGCAGTAAACGAGATGCCGAATTTCACGGGCGTGATAGCAAGGCCTTTTTTCAAGATAGGGCTTTGCTTGTTGAACTCGGCAATGTCTTTACGACGTGCGTGATAGTCACTGCTGTGTTCAAGCTGTTCGGTTATCTCAGGTAAAAAGTTGTCTTCAACGGTTTGGTAGTAATGGGTCACGTTACGGCCTTCTTCGCCGTAGTAGTTCGCCTTACGTACTTCCAAAGGATCTTTTTTCAGGTAACGCGCAATCTCGTCCATGATGTGCTCAATGGTCATCATGCCTTGCGGGCCACCAAAGCCACGGTAAGCGGTGTTCGATGCGGTATTGGTTTTGCATCGATGACCAACCACAGTTGCATCACCTAGATAATAGGCGTTGTCTGAGTGGAACATCGCACGATCGACGATAGAGCTTGATAAGTCTGGAGAGTAACCACAGTTACCTGCAACGGTAATATCGGCACCTTGAATCACACCATTGTCGTCAAAACCGACCGTGTATTGATTGTAGAACGGGTGGCGTTTACCGGTTTGCTGCATGTCTTCGTTACGCAGCAGACGCATTTTGGTAGGTCGACCTGTAAGGTGGGCAATAACCGCAGCCATACACGCTGGAGAGGCCGCTTGAGTCTCTTTACCACCAAAACCACCACCCATACGACGCATATCAATCACGACTTTGTGCATCGGTACGCCAATCACTTCCGCGACCAGTTTTTGAACCTCGGTCGGGTTTTGAGTCGAGGTGTACACGATCATGCCTCCGTCTTCGGTTGGCATCACGCTACTGATTTGAGTTTCTAGGTAGAAGTGCTCTTGGCCGCCGATCTCTAGGTCACCAGAGATCACGTGTTTCGCTTTTGCCAGTGCGGCTTTTGAGTCACCACGTTGTTGAGTGTGGCTTTCTGTTACGAAGTGCTCTTTCTCTAGCGCTTCTTTCACATCAAGAATGGCGGGTAGCTCTTCGTATTCAATAATGGCTGCATGTGCGGCTTTGCGTGCCGTCTCTAAATCGTTAGCTGCCACGGCAATTACAGGTTGGCCGTAATATTCTACTTTGCCATCGGCAAGCAGTGGGTCACCCGGAAGAATCGCACCGATATCCAGTTCGCCCGGTACGTCTTTCGCTTGAATGGCAATTGCCACGCCTTCGAATTCGTAACACGGAGATAGGTCTATTTTGGTGATGTTGGCGTGTGCTTGCGTGCTCAGGCGTGCGTATACGTGCAGCTGATTGGGGAACTCAAGACGGTCGTCAATGTATACCGCTTCGCCCGTGACTTGCTTGGCTGCACTGTCGTGTTTAACGCTTTTACCTACGCCAGTTTTTAGGTCCTGTTTTGCAATGGTAACCATCTCTTCGTGGGTCATCGCATTGCTCTTGTGACCAGAGGAATTTGATTTAGACATAAGACGTTACCCTTGTTTCGATTTGGTTGTTTTTATTCTGTCGTTCAATGAAGTAGCGACGCAGCATGTTGGCCGCCGACAATGAACGGTATTTTTGGCTTGCACGGAAATCAGAGAGCGGCTCAAAGTCGTTATACAGTTCCTGCATCGCTAACTTAATATTAGCGTCTGTCCACGGTTTGCCTAATAACGTATTTTCACAACGAGTTGCACGCTTAGGCGTTGCTGCCATACCGCCGAAAGCGATACGAGCGTAAGAAACCTTGCCATCTTCGATTTGAATATCAAACGCGCCACACACCGCAGAGATGTCGTCGTCTAAACGTTTCGACACTTTGTAAGCTCGGAAGCTGTCGTTGGTTGGCTTAGGAATGATGATCTGTTCAATAAACTCACTCTCTTTCTGCGCTGTCACTTTGTAGCTGATGAAGTAATCTTCAATCGGCATCGTGCGTGACTCGTCTCCGCAGCGAAGTTTGATTTTCGCGTCCAAAGCAATCAGCAGAGGAGGGGTATCACCGATAGGTGAAGCATTCGCCACATTACCGCCAATGGTGCCTTGGTTACGCACTTGCAGTGAAGCAAAGCGGTGCAGTAGCTCACCAAAATCTGGATAGTGCTTTTTCAGTAGTGCGTAAGAATCACTGATAGGCAGGTTGGCACCAATGATTAAATCGGTGTCGGTCTCTTCGCATACCTTCATGTCTTCAACAAGGTTCACGCTGATCAGTGTTTCAATCTCACGATGGAATTGCGTCACTTCCAGTGCTAAATCCGTACCGCCAGCAACCAGCTTAGCGTTCGGGTGGGCTTGAAAAAGCTTTGCCAGCTCATCAGTGCTTTTCGGGGAAAAAGCTGTGAGGTGACCAAGACGTAAGTTGGCCTCGGTGTCTTGAATACTTTCTAGCTTCTTGATGGTGTTGCGTTCAAGCTCAGCAAATTGGTCGATTAAAGGCTGGCCTGTTGAAAGTGACATCGCTGCATCAACAATTGGTCGGTAGCCAGTACAGCGACACAGGTTACCCGCCAGTGATTCCATGACGTCTTCTTTGCTCGCATCGGGTTTGTTCTTGCCTAACGCAAACATCGACATGATGAAGCCCGGCGTGCAGTAACCACATTGGGAACCGTGAAAATCCACCACTGCTTTCTGCACTGGGTGCAAAGAACGATCTCGGTTTTGTAGATCTTCTACTGTGATCAGTTGCTTTCCATGCAGCGCTGAAACGAACGTCAGGCAAGAGTTCACCGAGCGGTATTGCAGCTGTCCATCAACCACTTCACCGAGAACTACCGTACATGCACCACAGTCACCCGACCCACAACCTTCTTTGGTACCGGTTTTATTAACCTTGGTACGAAGGTAGTTGAGCACTGTCATATTTGACGACAGATTATCTTCACGTCTTATTTCCTGATTGAGCAAAAAAGTAATCAAGAGACCTCCTTGTAAATCGACATATTTCCATGTGTATTCTTTTTGACTTCTAGGTCAATAATTATCCATCCTGACCCTGTGGTCAACTATTTATTTACAAAAATGCAACAAATAGTCTTTTGTGGAGATTGTGTACAATTTTATTTTAACTTTAGTTGCTTGTTTTATAAGGGTTTGAATTAAAGGTGAACAGTTTTATGGCGTGAATGAATTGATAAGTATGTATACAAGATAAAGACAAGGTTTATGGCACTGTTGGAAGTGATTCTGTAGAGGCTAAGAGCGTTGTTGAGGCTAGAATAGGCAGTGTTTTAGATGGATGTGAGCCGATCGTCGTCTTTATTTTTAGGGGAGAGGGCACAAAAAAGAGAAGTAAACACTAAGGCTTACTTCTCTCCAATTTTGTTAACAAAAGCTGTTAACAAAAAGCTGTTAACAAAACGTTGTTGAATGATGGTTATTAATCACATGTTGAATCTTCTATGACTTGCTCTTAAGCAGATCTGAGAACACAACATGCAGGTCGCTCGATGCGGTGCTGCTGTCTAGGTTGAGCTTCGAACGAATATGGCTTAGATGTTCTTGCATCAACTCTACGGCTTGTTGTTCGTTGCCTGACTCTATCGCATCCAGTAAGCCTGAGTGTTCGTCTAGAGAACAGTTCGAGTGGTTGCCCGTTTCGTATTGAGCGATCAGCAGTGAAGTTTGCGATACCAAGCTGCGTTGGAAAGCCAGCAGTGGTGCGTTCTCAGCCATTTCAGCCAGCTTGATGTGAAACTCGCCAGACAAACGTAGGCCAGAGCCGTAATCACCTTGGTCGAAAGCACAGTTCTCTTTCGCGACTAATTTTCTGCATTCTTCTATTTGCGCTTTGGTTGCGTTTTTCACCGCTAGCTCAGTGATAGCAATTTCCATTACTTCACGTGCTTTAAATATCTGCTTGGCTTCATCAACCGTTGGGGCTGCGATCATGGCACCTCGGTTTGGACGGATCACCACAACTTGTTCTAAAGAGAGACGCAGTAAGGCACGACGGATAATGGTGCGGCTAACGCTAAAGATTTCTGCTAGGGCTTCTTCGCTTAATTTGGTGGCTGGTGGCAGCCTTTGTTCTAGTATCGCGTCGAAGATATGGCAGTAAACAACATCGTCTTGAGTCTGGCCTGTGACTTTAGTTTTTACACCTTTGGAGACAGAGTTTTTGAGAACTGTCATAGAGATAAGGGCCCTTGTTTAGTCGGATAGGGTTAATCGAGAATAATTCATGAGTGCTACCCTACATTGTATACACTTATCTATACAATGCCACCGAGTGAAAGTGCGATGTACGCTTATTTGTTAATGACTTATAACATTTAGTTTGCGGTGAAGTGTGTGCAATCTTGAGCTTTAAATCATTTGGAGTGCGGCTAGACGCGATTATCACCGCAGCCGTACGCCACGATCTGGCTTATTTCGCTCAGGCTACGACCTGATTGTTGTTGCCATTCGTTGAAGGCTTTACCCGCTGCCAGTTGTGCTCGCTTGGTGTTACGGCCGCTATCGACAACATCTGTACTGCGCAGGTGAGCTTCAACATCCGAAGACAAGATAAAGGTGTCTTTGCCCATTTGGCGCAAGGTGTAGGCACCAGTATTACCACCTAGTCGCTTGCCGTGTTTTTTCAGGTAATCCCAAAGCTCTGTGATGCGCTCTGATGGCCAGTCGGCAACCATTTGTGAGAATGAATCGGCTTCACGCTTGGCGTTGTGAATCATGGTGGCATTGGCAGGGATGGTCATTACCTTGGTGAGGTGGCGAATAATACGCGGGTCTTGTGCTTTCTGCTCCCACATTTCATTCGGCAGCATCAGCATTTTTTCGATATTGAATTCAAAGAACACTTCTTCAAATTGTGGCCACTTCTTCCTCACCACATTCCACGAAATACCACATTGGAATACCTTTTCAGTAAAGGCTGCCAACCAACGGTCGTCTGTGATCTGTGATAGTTCAGCTTGTGAAAGAGGCGCACGGACAATCTTTTCGAGTTCTGCTGCTCCACCTTTACGGTGAGCCGCACGTTGATAAATGGTGTCGAATTTTTCTTGGGTCATTGAAGGTTCCATATTACATCTGTGTATCTTGAGTGGTCTAGCCAATGCTTAATGATATGGGGTCAAATCTGGCAATTAAAACAATTCTGTTAACTAAAGTAAGTCTGTTAATTAAAACAATCTTATTAATCAAAATCAGTCTGACAATTAGAACAGGCTAGCAGAGCTTTAATTCCATTTGATACAAGGGCCAGGTTTTGCCATTGAATTCTTTGACGCTTGGTTCTTTGTCGACCACCTGAAAGCCCGCTTTGTCGTAGCAGCGCTTTGCGCCGTAGTTTTGCTTGAATACGGCCAAGGTGATGGTGGTGACATCCGGTATTTTTTTCGCAGCTTCTAATGCACTTTCTATCATGGATTGCCCAAGCCCTTTGCCTCGTTGGTTTGGGTGAATAGCGACTCGGCAGAAACGAAGTTCGTTGTCTGACATGCGTTGAAATTCCATAAAGCCAAGCAAGTCATTACTTTTGGTGTCTAAGCTCGGTTCAGGTAATGAATGAGTTTCAGAGAAGGTATACAGCTCGACATGTGGCTCTTGTGATCGTTCGATGATCGAGGTTGCTTTTAACGGCCAACCAAATGTTCGCCCACCCCACAGCACGTAGTCTTCTAGGGATGTAAACCAAGTGACGATCTCTTCAGCGTCGGATGCTTTAAAGCGGTTTATTTCCATATCCTTCTCTCTTCCTTATCGCGTGTCTCTTTTTTTAAGCCGTTAAACTTCGGCGCCCAATTGTTCAAGAAAGCCACGCATGTAGTCGGTGCGCTTGTTGGCTTCCAATTTGGCGGATTCTGTATTCATGGTTTCAGCGAGCTTGAACAGCTTCACGTAGAAATGGTCGACGCTGTAATGCTTGTCATCCAAGTCACGATGTTCAGCGAATGGATCTTCGTGGTTATAGAGTTCAGCGTTAAAGCTTTGACCCACATATAGACAGCGTGCAATGCCAATCGCGCCGAGAGAATCAAGGCGATCCGCATCTTGGACGATCTGTGCTTCTAAGGTTTCAGGTGTGATATTGGCGCTGTAACTGTGCGTGATAATGGCATGATGGATCTCATCAAGGTAGGAGGCAGGATATTCGATAGATTTGAGGAAAGAGATAGCCTTGTCTGCTGCCATTTGTGAGCTTTTGGCTCTGTCTGGATGGTTCTTAGGAAAGGTGAAACAATCATGAAGGTAAGCAGCGGGTAGAACGACCTCAAGCTTTGCTTTCTCTTGAGTACACAAAGCCTTGGCGGTTTTGACTACGCGCTTGATGTGGCTGATGTCGTGCGCTGCGTCTTGTGTCATTTCTTGCTGTACAAAATCAAGCAGTTGGCTTTCAAATTTTTCTATCACGCGTCCCTTTCTCCATTTTTAGACGTTATCAATGTTGCTTATCGATCAGTGTCGTTTCATATCGACTGTAACAGTTTCAAGCGCGAGTTTTTATCTTTTATAAAAGAAATATCAACAAAAAAACCGACTCTGTGAGTCGGCTTAATAGAGAGGCTTGTCTACGTATTTTAGGACGAGACAGATAAAAGCATTATCAACAGAAGTGACAGCCTAAGCGGCAGCTTGTTGAAGCTGCGCTAACACATGGTGCAGGGAAGGGCTGATCGTGTGCCCAAGTGCTTTGACTTCTTCGCAAGGCTCAACCAAATCTGGGATCTGGAAGCTAATCATATTCGCTGCCATTGATGCGCGAATACCATTGTTCGAATCTTCAAACGCTAGGCAGGTTTCAGGGGCAACACCTAGGCGTTCAGCCGCTAGCAGGTAGATCTCTGGGTGAGGCTTACCATGAGTCACTTCACAGCCAGTGCTTAACGAGGTGAAATAAGAATCTAGGCCAGCCAGTTCAAGCTTCTTCTTCGCGATATCAAGCTGAGTCGAGGTTGCCACCGCGATTGGAATATCGTTCGATTTGAGCCACTCAAGAAGTTCGATAACGCCATCTTTTACTGGGATCGCTTGGTGCTTAACAATTGCACTGTAGCGAGTACGCCATTCGTTGTTCAGCGCTGGGTAATCTAACCCTTCACCGTAGCCATTTCTAAAGATCTGTTCGATGGTTTTTGCGTTACAGCCAATGATGCCTAGGTAGACATCCTGCAAAAACGGAACACCTTGCGCGTGACATGCCTCTTCAAAAACCTGCATACAAAGTCGCTCGGTGTCGAGCAGCAGTCCATCCATATCAAAAATAGCAGCTTGAAAATTCATATCCGTGGTTCTTTATGTGTTGTCATCGTGAGGGCGAGTATTTTGACATAGTGTCTAAGGATAGGCGAGTCAGTGTTCAGTAAGAATATGCCGAATTGTCTCGGTAATATGCTTCTAGATGAGGAGAAACCTGATTAACTTGCGTTGGAATAATATCGTTCAGTTATGAGTCTGATGTTTGATAGGCCATGCGGTTCTAACAGACACAATAATGGCTATCATACATAACAAATCTAGGTTGAGTGCCTAGCTTCCTATTACAATTCATAAACTTACAGACGTGTTAGCGTGACCATAATCTTATAAAAAACAATTTGCGTGAGCCTGCAATGATAGTGTGACCAAGTAATAAGTAAAAGGCTGAACTAAAGGACAAAATATAATTAGTCCATATTTTTAGCAAGGTTGCTTATGTTGTATTTTGAGTTTCTATTTTTATTAGTCGTGCTTTATATCGGGTCTCGGTATGGCGGTATTGGCTTAGGTGTTGTTTCTGGTATTGGTTTGGTTATCGAGGTGTTTGTCTTCAAGATGCCACCAACGTCTCCACCTGTCACCGTAATGCTGATCATCCTCGCTGTTGTTACCTGTGCTTCGATCCTCGAAGCGGCTGGTGGCTTGAAATACATGCTTCAAGTTGCGGAAAGGGTACTGAGAAAGAACCCGAAACGCGTCACCTTGATAGCACCGTTCGTGACTTACTCGATGACTTTCCTATTGGGTACTGGCCACGCGGTTTACTCAATCATGCCAATCATCGGCGATGTTGCGTTGAAGAATGGTATTCGTCCTGAGCGTCCAATGGCTGCGGCATCAGTGGCGTCTCAGCTAGCGATTACGGCTTCTCCAATCTCGGCTGCAGTGGTGTATTACCTCGCGCAACTTTCCGATGTCCAACACTCTATTACTCTGCTTTCCATTTTGATGGTGACGGTTCCTGCAACGCTGTTCGGCACACTTTTACTTTCTCTATATAGCTTGAAACGCGGTAAAGAACTGAACGACGATCCTGATTATCAAGCACGTCTAAAAGATCCTGAGTGGAAAAAACGCATCGAGAACACGACGGCGACGTCTTTGGATGAAGAGCTTCCAACTTCGGCTCGTAATGCCGTGTTGATTTTCCTACTTTCAATTGTCGTGATTGTTATCGTGGCGATGGTGCCAGAGATCAGAACCATCGTAGACGGCGACAAGCCAATCAAGATGTCGGTGATCATCCAAATGATGATGCTCTGTTTCGGCGGTATCATCTTGCTGGCAACCAAAACTGACCCACGTGATGTACCAAACGGCGTGGTATTCAAATCGGGTATGGTGGCAGCGATTGCTATCTTCGGTATCGCTTGGATGTCGGATACTTACTTCCAATACGCAATGCCTCAGTTCAAATCTGGCATCGTGGAAATGGTAACGAATTACCCATGGACGTTTGCACTAGCGCTATTCATTGTATCGGTTGTGGTGAACTCTCAAGCTGCGACGGCTCGTATGATGTTACCTGTTGGCCTTGGCTTAGGATTAGATCCAGCACTGCTTATCGGTTTGATGCCAGCAGTTTACGGCTACTTCTTCATCCCGAACTATCCATCAGACATCGCAACGGTTAACTTCGATGTCTCTGGCACCACCAAGATTGGTAAGTGGTACTTCAACCACTCATTCATGTCGGTGGGTTTAATCGGTGTAGTAGGTGCATGTTGTTTAGGCTACGCACTGGCACAGATTTTTATCGCTTAACCTGTTAACTAAGTAAAACGAAAAACAGCGCCTATTTGGGCGCTGTTTTTGTTTGTACTGTATTAATTCACTACTGTGCTTCGAAGTTAGGTTTCGAATTAATAAGCGATATTAACGTGGCTCAAAAGCCAAAGACTGAATCGCTTCTTCGATAGTCAGGAAGTGGATCTTCATCAGGCAGACTTCTGCTTTCTGGAACTCGTGATTTCGAATCAGTTTCGTCACGGCTTCAACCGAATATTGCAGTGTTCGTTTAGCTAGGGATAGTTGGTTTGAACTCGATTGAAGCGAGTAGCTGTCGCCTTCAGAATCGATGAGGTAATCATCTTCACCCAAGATCATGTCTGAGCATTCTGTTTGAAATTCGTGTTCGGATGCGACGTAAATAAGCTCATCGTCACCGTCGAGTTTTACCAAAGATGGCCAACTGATCATTACTGCCTCTAAATCATGCATGTTGAAGTTTGAGTATCGACTATAAACACTTTTGAAGCTTAAGTCAGGTATTAGTGATTGGCTTTGTTGCGTAATTAAATTTAGAGATAGAGCCACCCCGTTTCGCGTATTTCTTAGTCAATACGACAAGTTTCAGGCATACCTAACCCAATAAGCTTGTTCAACGCTTTTATCATCGCGTAAGTT